>NZ_JBAWHG010000060.1:0-39210 GCF_049593655.1 Chlorobium sp. | reverse complement strand
TTCATGGCGCCAGCCATGAGACTCACTTTCATCGATGCGGGTTTACAGGCGCCAGCCTGAAACCCGCATTCGCTTTTACCGGCCGCACGGCAGGCCTTCTGAACGCTCGCACAACGACTCGACACTCCGGACCAGTTCCGGTTACCGAAAGGAGATACCGCTGTCCCGGATTTTGTTCACATCGGGTTTGCGGCATGCTTAACAGAGCGCTTGCAAAGCGGGAGAAAACTCAACACATTGCACTATGCAGCTATCCCGAATCCATACCGGCCCCGTGGCGGATTTTTTTACAGCCGATCTTGCCTCGGAACTCGAACTGCCGCTTGCAGGAACCGGCATTGCCGCAGGCTTCCCTTCCCCGGCGGAGGATTACGAAGAGGTGACGCTCGACCTGAACAAGGCGCTCATCAAGCATCCGGCAGCCACCTTCTACGCCCGCGCCAAAGGGACATCCATGACCGGCGCCGGCATCCTCGACGGAGATCTGCTGGTGATCGACAAGGCCCTCGACCCAAAGGAGGGCGATATTGCGGTCTGCTTTATCGACGGGGAATTCACCGTCAAGCGCATCGCCCGCACGGATGGGGAACTCTGCCTCATGCCTGCAAACGAACGGTTCAAGCCGATCCGGATCACCGAAGCAAACGACTTCACCGTCTGGGGGATCGTCACTTACGTCATCCACAAGGCCCGCTGAATTTCCGGGTAAACAGCCGCCAACCGCACAAAAAATCAAAAAAACACACCGGTCATGTTCGCCCTGGTCGACTGCAACAACTTCTACGTCTCCTGCGAAAGGGTTTTCAACCCGTCGCTGACCGGAAAACCCGTGGTCGTGCTCTCGAACAACGACGGCTGCTTTATCGCACGCTCCGACGAGGCAAAGGCTCTCGGCCTGCCGATGGGCGGGCCGGCCTTCAAGTTCCGGGATATCCTCCAAAAAAACCGGGTCAGGGTCTTTTCGGCAAACTTCCCGCTCTACGGCGACATGTCCTCCAGGGTGATGGCCACAATCGGCGACCTTGCACCTGAAATCGAGATCTACTCCATCGACGAGGCCTTTGTCGACCTCGGCGGCTTCAGCCGGTTCGGACTGGAACATCACGCAAGCCGTATCCGATCCACGGTAAGAAAGCACACCGGCATTCCGGTCAGCATCGGCATAGGCTCCACAAAAACCCTGGCCAAGGCGGCCAGCCGGATGGCGAAGAAAAACCCAGGGTACGAAGGCGTCTGCATGCTCTCCACACGGAAAGAAATTTCCGATGCCCTGACTACCCTGAAAGTTGACGATATCTGGGGAATCGGACGGCAATGGAACCGGCTGCTCGAAACGCGGAACATCCGGACCGCCCTCGACTACTCCCGAACTCCGGCATCGTGGATCCGGAAAAACCTGCACATCCCCGGAATCCGCATTCAGGAGGAACTCAACGGACACTCATGCCTGCCACTGGAACAGGTCAGGCCGCCAAAGCAGAGCATCTGCACCTCCCGTTCATTCGGACGCACGGTTATCTCGCTGGACGAGCTGCAGCAGGCTGTGGCAACCTTTGCCGGAACATGCGCCCGTAAGCTCCGAGAGGAGGGTTCCGTCGCATCGATGCTCACCGTCTTTATCTGCACCAGCCCGTTCGACGAACCGCACCGGAAATACCGGGGAACCCGAACCCTGGCCATGCCACGGCCGTCGCGGGACACCATCTCCGTAATCCGGACCGCTGAACTGGCGCTGGCATCGATCTACCGGGAAGGATTCGAGTACAAAAAGGCGGGCGTGATCGTCAGCGGTCTCGCACCGGCATCATCATCAGAACGGGAGATCGCGCTGTTCACCGAAGAGGACACTGCCGGAAATGACCGGGAAAAACGCCTCATGGAAGCGATGGAGAGCATCAACCGCCGGTACGGCCCCGCAGCAGTCCGTATAGCCGCAGAGAACGACGATGCATGGAAACCGAATCAGGCAATGAAGTCAGCGCAGTACACCACGGCCTGGAGCGACATCCTCACGCTGAGCGGGTAGAAAGTGGAAAACCCGGGGTTGCGGGTACAGGGAAAAACTCGCCCGAAGGAGACTACCTGCTCGCGAAGGCGAGCCTGACGCCGAAGCCGATGAGCGCAAGACCGGCGATCCGCCGTGCAAGACCATGAACTTTCGGCATGGCGGCAAACCGGGATGTCGCCATGCTGCCCATAAGCACGAGGCCTGCCTGATAGACGAAGCTGATAATGGTGACGTGCGCCATCATGGCCATGAGAGTGAAACCTGATGCACCGGGAAGCAGAAAGAGCGGAAAAAAGGAAAAAAAGAACAATACGACCTTCGGATTGGTAAGGCTTACGGCTAAAGCGCGTGAAAAAGCGTGCGAAACGTTCGTGCTCACCTGCCTGCCTGCACAAAGCCTGCCGGCGGCAAGGAACTGCTGCAATCCGATCCAGCAGAGATACCCTGCCCCGATCCACTGCAAGATCTGCAACAGCGAATACCCGTCCGGCATGAACGTGGCAAGACCGGTCACTGCGGCAAGCATGTAAACGAAGTCGCCCGCAAGCGTCCCTGCGACTGCGGCCAATCCCGCCCGTTTGCCGCACCGGCCAGCGGTATCGAGAATCATCACGGTGCCCGGTCCGGGCATGAGCTGGAAAAGCAGGATCGAGGAAACGAAACTCGCATAATGCTGGATTTCGAAAGGAGCCATCAGAAATCAGCTCCTTCCGAAGGGCGGAAACCGGCGGCCGGTGCGGCGCTTGTACCTGCAAAAGGAATTTTCCTGAAGCGAAACAGTTTGGCGGCCATACCGCGAAAAAGCTGACAGGGTTTACGAACGGAACTGTCCGGAATATCGGGTGTTACGCTGAAGATAATGATTTTTCCGTAAAAAGAGGGGCGACATCCCCAGTACCCCCGCGTACAGAGAAAAACAAAAAAAGCCGGAAGGCTCATCGCCTGCCGGCTGCATTGTACGGGCAAAAAATCCTTTCAGGCACCGAAGATCATAACTCAACCTGCCCTTTTTTGGGGCGACGCCGTAAAGGAAACATCCTGAAAAAAAAACCTAAAAACAAATACCATGCTGAAAGAACCAGCAAATCATTGGACAATTGTGGAATCATCGTTGCAATATCCTCATGGGGAAGGGGTTATCCAACAAGTAGGGGGCTATGAAACTGCACGGATATACCGAAGGCGCTTCGGGGACTGACGGACGAAAAACGGCGCTATTTTCAGAGTAACCGCCGTTCACCCGAATACTATCAAAATTACTTTGATATACAAAGCAATAATAAAAAAAATCATTTTATTATAAAAAGTGATTTTTGACAGCAAGAAATAAAAAGGGAGTGCCGGACGTTGGCATCAACCGGCAGCAAAGGCTTTTCGGATGCGCTTTTTCAGCTTTCTTAACGCATTACGGAAAAACCCGTAGGGCCGCTTCCACAGACGGGTTTCGGCGACAAGCCACTGGCGCAAAGGCAGCCTCTCCCGGAACATCGATGCTCATAACTCAATCGCCCCTTTTTTTGCGGCATCTGAGCAGGAATACGCTGAAAAAGATCCCTAAGGAGAAATACCATGCCAAGAGAATCAGCACATCGGTAAACAGTTGGGGAATCATAGCTGCACCATCCTCACTGGGGGAGGGGTTATCCAACAGGTCGACTGCTATGAAACTGCAAGGAGATACGGAAAAACACTTCGGGGACTGCGGGACGATACACAACACATTCGCACGCTTACTATGCTGTCATCGTTTACCTCAAAAGTAATAAAAAAGAACAAAAAAAAGAGGAACCTTAACCGGAAAGGCTTTTCGCAAAAACCCGGAAAAGCGCAGGAGATGGCGTCTGGAGGGATTCAAACCGAATCTTTTTTTTATTTGACGATGTTTTGCTAACTTGGGTATTGTTGAAGGTACACACCGCTGTGTGTTTTATTTGCCAATCCAAATCATGTGCAAACGATGCAACCTCAGCTCAGTCGACCATTTACCGGAGAAAACCAGGTACGGTCAAGCACCTCGGGTCCCTGGTCGGGGAACGCAGTCCACAAAGCCCAAAAGTATTTCATTACTTCGGCCAAGAGAGACCGGAACGACCGCCTTCAACTTGAAATATGCCCTGCATCCGGAAGGACAAAGCTCTCTCCAACCAAAGAGATGATCAGCAGACTCATCGCCGGAGAGATTGAACTCTATGTGCTGACCACCCAGCCCGACATCGCCATCAATCTCGAACAGAAGGTTCTCGATAACGAAAACCGCTATGTGATCGATTTCGACAAGCGGGGCGTTAAGTGGACCATGAGGGATATCCCGGTGTTTTACAATTCGCTCAACAGGGAGTTGTGCGTTGAGATCGACCGGCGCACCTACACGCTTAACGAGTTCTTCAAATAAGCGTCAGATTTTTCTTCAGCTGTACAAAAAAAAGCCATGCACTCCTTAGAATGCATGGCTTTTTTTGTTTTTATCCGCTTCCGACGTAACTCAACCAGTCAAAGCAGCACTGGTCTGATCATGCCTACCCACTGCTGAATACGCGAAGCGCTCAGATGGTCCTGATTATCGGCGTCCAGTGCAAGCCCGACAAAAGAACCCTGTACGAAGGCCCTCGAACCGGAGTAGTCATAGCTGTCAGCGGGCCATGCCCCGGTCACCTTTGCGCCTCTTTCGACGAATTTCTCATACAGGATTCCCATGCCGTCGAGAAAAAAGTCGCCGTAACTCAGCTGGTCGCCCAGCCCGAACAAGGCGACTGTTTTTCCCCTGCAGTCGAGCGAATCGAGAGTCGGAAATACCTTGTACCAGTCGTCCTGCAGCTCTCCGGCTCCCCATGTCGATGTGCCGATGACGAGCGAATCATAGCCAGCAAGCGTATCGGCGCCGGTATCCCTGATATTGTAGCTGTCCACGTGCTCATAACCGATGACGGAGGCGATGAGATCGGCTGCATTTTCGGTGTTACCGGTCTGCGATCCCCAGAAAAGGCCTATTTTTTTCATATTCCGTTTGATGTTTTAACTGTTGATAGAATACTGTTCCTGTTCACATTCCGCCATCTCCCTTTCCCGGCAACGGAAAGCTTTCGCCCAAAAGCGCGGGCAAGCCAAGTTCCTCTGAAACCGCCTCATGAACTGCATTGCTGAACATGCTGAAATCCTCTTCGGGAACGATCAGCGAAACGATTCCAAGCATGATGATCATGGGCGCAGGGTTGCGTCCCGATTTGTCGCCGGCGTGCTGTTCCTCCCTGCGATAGCACTCTTCCATGATCCGGAAAAGTGCCTGCTTGTGCAGCACCACCATGGCATACCGGTAATGCAGATGAAATGCGCCGCATGTACATTTCTGAACCTGACAATGAAAATGGCACCCGTTCTTCCCCTCTCCAGCAGAGTTCATGGCTTCTCCTTTTATTTATTTAGACTATTTATAATTAATAAAACTGTCACAAAAAAAACGGAATGCTGAACAAACCGTTCATCGTCACCCGTTCCCGGCGGCTCGCCTACCCCCCGATCCATTGATACCAGGTCGTCCTGTGCCCGCTGCACTTGCCGCAGCAGGTGCTTGAAAAAACATCTCCGGTTTTCTTCTCGACACTGCCTTTTCTGACCCAGTGCTCAAGCATTGACTCGGCTATCCCCTTATCGGTATTGAAATGCCCGGCAACTTCACCGAGCGATACCCGATTTCTCTCTCTGAGAAACCCCCTGAGATCTGTAAGTGTCATGCCTTCCTCCTCTTGTTATGATTATGTGAAAGGAGCGGCCCGGGCGCGTAACCGCTCCTTTTTTTCATTTTGCGAAGCCTATCGGATTTCAGCTCGTCCGCCCTTCAGATACATCAGACCGATCGCTACAAGGAGCAGAAGCGCCATGCCGCCGATCCATACCGCCGATGAAGCCGGATGAACGCTGAATGTTGCCGTCTGGTAGACGATGACGGCAAAGAAATACGCAAGTCCGGTAGTCCATGCACCCGCAAAAAGTGTCCATCCGATATTGGTTTCGCGATAGACTGCGGCGATAGCCGCCGAACATGGGAAATAGAGCAGTATGAACACCAGGTAGGCAAAGGCTCCTGCCGTTCCGTCGAAAAGCGATACCATCGAACCGAAAATCGATGTGCCGACCTCCTGTTCTTCGGCAGCAGCTGCCTTGTCGGATACATCGCCGATCGAGATGCCGAGAGGATCGAGCAACTTTTCCGTCACACCGGCAAGATTTTCAGGTATCGTGGCAAACGCCTCCGACAGCGCGCCGAAGAGACTGAACGACACCTCCTCTTCCGCAGCGCCTTCATCGTTTGACGACATCTGCGCATAGAGATTGTCCAGCGTCCCTACCACGGCCTCTTTAGCAAAAATACCGGTAAAGAGACCAACGGCTGCAGGCCAGTTTTCCTCGCCGACACCGAACGGGGAGAATGCCGGCGTTATGGCCTTTCCGGTAACGGAAAGCACCGAACGTTCGGTATCTTCATTGCCGAAGGTTCCGTCGGTGCCCAGCGAGTTCATGAAGCTCAGCACCATGATAACGGGCACCAGCACTTTCCCGGCCTTGAAAAGGAATGACTTCAGCCGCTCCCACACCCTGATGGCAATACCCTGCAGCGTCGGCAGATGGTATGCAGGCATCTCCATGATAAACGGGGAGACGTCGCCCCTGAGCAGGGTATTTTTCAGGATGAATCCGGTCATCACGGCAACGGCTATTCCCATAAGATAGAGCAGAAACACGAGGTTCTGACCTCCAACAGGAAAGAATGCTGCCGCGAAAAGCGCATAAACCGGAAGCCTTGCGCCGCAGGACATGAACGGCACCATCATGATGGTCATGATCCTGTCGCGCTCGTCGTTCATGGTCCTTGCCGACATGATGGCCGGCACCGAACAGCCGAAACCGACGAGCATGGGAATGAAGGCTTTCCCCGGCAGGCCTATCGCCCTCATTCCCCGGTCCATGACGTAGGCGGCTCTGGCCATGTATCCTGAATCTTCGAGGACGGAGAGGAAAATGAACATGAATCCGATGGGAGGGATGAAGGTGGCCATGGTCTGCAGTGCACCGCCAAGCCCTCCAGCAAGGATGGCGACAAACCACTCGGGGGATCCGAGGGATGCGAGCAGGTGCCCGAAACCGTCAACGAACAGTGCGCCGGCAGCGATGTCGAAGAAATCAATAAAGGAGCCTCCTATATTGATGGTAAAAAGAAACATCAGATACATCACAAGAAGAAACACCGGGATGCCGAGGAATCTGTTCAGCACCACCCGGTCGATACGATCGGTGAGTGTCATCTTCTTATCAATACTTCTTTTGACGGCGCTTGCCGACAGATCGCCAACGAAACGGTAGTGGGTATCGGCTATGACGATATCGGCATCATCCCCGAGCTGCCTGACCAGCGCTTCCCGTCGACGGTCGACAAGCTGCCGCATGCTGTCGTCGAGTTTCGCTTCGAGACGATGATCACCTTCGAGCAGCTTGAGGGCAAGCCATGACGGATCGTACCGCAACGCTCCGGCTGCCGGGGAAACCTCCACCGACATCTCCCTGATCGCCTTGTCGAGAGCGCCTGGGTAGGTAACCCGGCTGCCTGCCACCCTCTTTTCAGCAACCCCCCTGGCAATAGCCGCTTTAAGCTCGCCGATCCCGTCACCGCGCGATGCAACCAGAGGCACAACCGCTGTTCCGAGACGCCTTGAAAGCTCTGCGACATCGGTTTCAATGCCTTTTTCTGCAGCAACATCGATCATGTTGAGTGCAACGACTACCGGAACCTGCATTTCAAGCAGCCTGCTCGTCAGATAGAGATTCCTGTCCGGATTCGAAGCATCAACAATGTTGACGATAAGATCCGCCTCACCCGACATGATATAGTCCCGGGCTATCTCCTCATCCTGGGAAAGTGCCGAGAGCGAATAAATGCCGGGCAGATCGACAAGCTCGTATGCCGTGCCGTTATGCGTAAAGTGACCGGTTTTCCGGTCGACCGTCACGCCCGGCCAGTTTCCAACCCGCTGGTTCAATCCGGTCAGCGCGTTGAACAGCGTGGTCTTGCCGCAATTCGGATTCCCCACGACGGCCACGACGCACCCCTTAACCTTCATGCCATCCGGCTTCACCACAGTTCCAATCATTTCCTCTGTATGCATCATTCCACCTCCTCTACAAGTATTCCTTCAACCTCTTTTTTTCGAAGCGAAAGCCTGTAGTTTCTTACAGACACTTCAATAGGATCGCCAAACGGCGCAACACCCTCAACCCTGATTACCTCGCCGGCCAAAACCCCCATATCGAGAAGCCTTTTGCGTAAAGCCGGTATGGCATCGATCTTCAGGACCCTGCCGGCCTGCCCTTTTCTTAATTCCGATAAATTCATTTGAGTATCCTTCTTACTATTATTTGCATAGCCGTTCGCTTATCCAGCGCCATTTTCCCATCCCTGACCCTGAGCAGCAGCGGCACTCCGGGAGTGTTCTGCACCACCTCGACAACCTGGCCCGGCGAAAAGCCCATTTCGGAAAGACGCGCCGAGCGCGCCTCGACCCTGCCGTCACTGCCGCCGCACTCACCGTGACGGGCACAAGCGCCGGACTGATGCCGCCCTGCATGCCTGACGCCGACTATTTCTGCTGTTTCACCGCAGCTCAGCATTACCAATGGACACATCACCTCTTCTCCCTGATTTTTAAAATTCCATGGCAAGCTGAAGCGTCACCATATCATCGCTTTTCGTACTGTCTTCGTTTTTCATGTGCAGGTACTCCAGCGCAAGCGTGGCCTCTTCGGCAAGGTCATAGGCGAGCGTGGCTCCGTACTGCTTTTCCACCTCGAAATCATCAGCGCCTGCGTAGCGGAGAGCGAGATGGAGCGGAAGCGCAAAATCATAACCGATTTCGAAATTGCAGGCCTGCGGCTGCATGCCCGCCAGATCGCCATCGGAAAATGCATCTGCCGCCGTGAGGTATTCTGCCCGGAATTCGAAGCTGCCTATCCCGGCGATGCCGTAAACGGAGTATCCCCCGACAAACTCCGAGGTCTCATGACCATAGGGTTCGTAGGCATCCTGCAGGCCGTCGGTATCTGCGATGTTGCTGATATATGAAGCACCGAGGCCGTAGCGGAACGATTCGTTAACCTCTCCGGCAGCGCCTATGGCCGCCACAAACGTGTTGATATCGTCCTTTCCGGCTTTCTGCACGTCGCCCTTCAGAAGAGCGAGCGATGCCGTCAGCTGATCGGCCTCGTAACCTACCCGAAGCGAGGCATGGTGCTTGGTTTCGCCAAGTTCGAGGGTCAGAGGATCGGAAATCATGCCGGTCGCAAAATTACCGAAGGCCTGGGTCATACGGCCGGCTTCGGCGAAGAAAGGCATATCCTCTTTTTTCATTCTGATGTAGGCTTCATCCACAAGCAGCTCGTCGTCGCCGTCCTCCTCATAGAGCAGCACGGCATGAGCGCTGAGCCAGTCTGTCACTCTGGCTTCAAGATCGAGCTCGAAAGTTGCAAGAGAGAGATCGCTCGAACTGTCGCCATCGTTGTCGACATACGAACCTTCAACCTCTATAAGCCCGGAAAAACTCACCCCTTTTATGAGAGCGGTTTTCTCAGGATCATTTTCGGCGGCTGAAGCGGGAAGGGAAAGCAGTACGCCGAGACAGGCGAGTGAAATGGTTTTTTTGACTCTGTTCATTACTGGAAATGTGGTTAAACATTGACGATCCGGAAGAAGAACGGGCTGCTGCCCCGCCCTTCGATTATCTATAATTAATCGTTGAATATATTATTATTCAGATTAAATACAAATAAGAAACAGGACAACAAAAAACCCCGGGATCACCGGGGTTCATCGAGCCTGTCCGTCCATGAACGGTTTTACCGGAGTTTCTTTTTGGCCATTGCAGCTTCCGGTGAAGCGGGATAGACGTTCAGGAGATCCCTGAACCGGGCGTTTGCGTTCACCTGGTCGCCAAGCTGTTCAAAGGAGAGTCCCTGCTTGTACAGTGCGGCCGGGCGTTTGTTGCTTTTCGTGTATCTGGCGATGACGACCTGATACTCAAGAACGGCCTTTTCGTACCATTTCTCGCTGAAGTAGCTTTCGGCGATGTAGAACTGCGCATCGTCGAACAGACTGGATTTCGGGTAGGTCTGCATAAGCGCCGTAAAGCTCTCCCTGGCAGAAGCATAACTGTTTTTTGCGAGCTTCTGCACGCCTTCGTTGAGGAGCGCACTGTCGGTTGAGGCCGAAGAGGGCACGGAACCCGCAGCGGGCGCGCTTCCCTTCGGGGCCGCCGGCTTCTGCAAACCAAGTCCGAGCTGCTGCTCGATGCGTCCGAGCCGGGTATCGATATTGTCCATTTTCTGCACAAGAAGCGAGTCCTCAAGACCCAGCCGCCCGAAAGTCTGCTGGTTCCTGTAGCCCATCTCATCAAACTTGCCCTGCAGCTGTGCGACCTCGTCGCGAACCTGCTGAACATCGGAATAGGAGGCTGCTGACTGTGATTTTATGGTTTCCGATTCCGTCCGGAGTTTTCTGACATCGTCGGAAACGACGACAAGATCGGATTTCGATGCACAGCCACTGAACACAACTGCCGGAAAAAGAAAGAATAAAACGCCCTTGATTTTCATAGGTCGGAATAAAGGTTTGTTCATCATATCATCGGATATCCCGTAAACTGCGGGATATGCCGGCTATTTTACAATAAAATGAGCTCTACGGTTCTTTGCCCAGGCATCTTCGTTCTGGCCTTTGTCAAACGGGCGCTCTTCTCCGTAGGTAATGGTCTCAAGGCGTGAAGGAGCAACACCGAGTCTTGTCATGAACTCTTTGGCGGTAGTTGCCCGGCGCTCCCCAAGAGCGATGTTGTATTCGGAAGTGCCGCGGTCGTCGCAATGGCCTTCGATAACAACCTGTTTGGCGGAGTTGCTTTTCATCCATGCCGCATTCTCCGTCAGGCGCTGTTGAGCTTCGGCGGCAAGAATCGAACTGTCGTAATCAAAAAAGACGTCCCCGACCGGACCGGTCTGCCACTCGTCGAATCCGTATCCGCGGCTTGCTGCCGATACGGCGCCTGAAGTACTGCCCGGAAGAGAAGAACCCTGTCCGGCATCGCTGTCTGAAGAGGTCACAGCGGTTTTTGACGAGCATCCGGCACTTGCCATCATCGCTATTACAAGTAATCCCCTGAGTCTGGTTTTCATGGTATCCTGATATTTATATCGTGAAAAAAAAAGGGCAGGCATCACTGCCTGCCCCATTGTTACAACAAACAAGCTGCCTGTCTTACTTTGCTTCTGCAGCAGGTGCTGGTGCAGGTGCTGCTGCGCCCTGTCCGACGAAGTGCGCTCTTCTGTTCTGAGCCCACGAAGCCTCGTCATGGCCGAGAGCGAACGGACGCTCTTCACCGAAGCTGACGGCCTGCATTCTGGCAGGATCAGCGCCGATGTTGACCATGTAGTCCTTGGCAGCATTGGCACGGCGCTCGCCGAGAGCCATGTTGTATTCGTTGGTGCCGCGCTCGTCGCAATGGCCTTCAACAACGAGAGTGCCTGTGGCATTCTGCTTCATCCAGTCAAAGTTCTTCTGAAGCTGCTGTGTAGCTTCGGCGCGGAGCTCTGACTTGTCGTAATCGAAGAAAATATCGCCAAGCTCGACAGGCGGCGGTAACACTTCAGGAGCTACGACGACATCTTCCTGGCAGCAGCAGGCTCCAAGAAAGAGCATGCCTGGTATGAACATGCTTCTGAGTAGTGGTTTGACGGTTCTCATGCTTCCCCCTTTTTAAGGTTATTAACGAAAAAATATACTAACGGAACAAAGACCAGGACGGCTGCATCTGATCGCCATCCACCTGCAATAAACGCCGCTGGTTTTCTCCGTTCGAACTCATAACATAGAGCTTCTTTCCTCCCTGACGATTGGAGGTGAAAACGATCATACTCCCATCGGGAGACCACGAAGGTGATTCGTTTTCACGTACACCACTGGTAAGCCTTTTCAGGCCGGAACCATCGGCATTTATAACAAATATATTGATTTCCCCTGTTTTTTCCCATGTCGAGTAGGCAATTTTATCACCTGCCGGAGACCATGAGGGCTGGGTATTGTAACGTCCGCTGTAGGTAAGCCTCCTGGTGAGGCCGGACTGCATATCCTGAATGAAAATCTGGGGAAGACCGTTTCTTGCCGATACGAAAGCCATCTGGCGGCCATCGGCCGAAAAAGTCGGGGAGACGTCGATGCCCTTGCTGTTGGTGAGCCTTCTGACAATACCTCCGTCAGGCCGGACAAGATATATCTCCTGATCGCCTTCGAATGAGAGGGTGGTGGCCAGCTCGGTTGCGTTTCTCCATGAAGGATCGACACTGACCCCGTTCTTGGCGACCGACGAAATCTTGTTGTCCTGCAGGTTCCTGATATAGAGCGTGGGACGCCCGGAGGTGTAGGATGTATAGGCAAGATAACGTCCGTCTGGCGAAAGCACCGGAGTAAGGGATATCGAGCGGAAATTGGTGACCTGCTCAACCCCATGGCCATCAAAATCGCACCGGTAGACCTCTTTTGATCCCGTCTTGCTGGATATGAAAACGATCTTGCTGCCGAAAAAGGATTTCTTGCCGGTCAGAAGTTCGATGAGATCGGCACAGAACGCATGTCCCAGGGAACGAAGATGCTCTTCCTTGCCGCTGTAGGACTTCTTCAGGAGAAGCTTTGTACCGAAGGTATCGTAGACCTCCATGTCGATGTTTACCTTGCCGCCTTTTTTTGAAACGGCTCCTCCCGCATACACTTCGGCTCCTACCGAACTGAGGGCTCCGAAATTCACGCCACCGGCTTTGCCGTCACTTCCGGCACGAACATTCGATGGCGGAGGAAGAATCGAGAAAAGGTTGGAAAAACCGAGACCTTCCTTGACGGTTTTATCGAATTCCTGAGCCCATTCGGACTCTTTTCCGCCTTTTGCGGCAGCACGGTCAAGAACAAGCGCGATCTTGCCTCCGCCCTGCTTGCGAATCGCAATGTACTCTCCCTGTTCCTCGGCATGCAGAAAAAATGGCGAAAGAAACAGGCTCCACAGCAGCAGTACAGCGGCAATCACACCTTTCGAAGTTCTTGAATTCATGCCACAAGTTATCATAGAAACGGCAGTTAACGTTTACGTTTATACTACTAAATATCTTTGTCAGTGCAAAACGCTATTTATTACAGGGGGCAACTGGAAATGCCGTCGGAAAGCACCAGAAACCGGATGAAAATGGTTACACTGGCACCTGTGAAAGTAATATACGCATAAAAAAACACATACAAGAAATAACCTGCCCTGTTTGGTCGAACATACAGCCGTTGTGCCTGCATCCGGCGCCTCGGCCTCTGTTACATATCGATACCTTCAGGGGTAAACACGAAGCCGATCGATATGCCACCGGACCCGTAATCCGATGGCAGCGGAGGCAGCGGAGATGATTGTTCGAGCGCCCTTTTCACCGAGTTATTCAGGTAGGCGCTCGGCGCCCTTCTGTCGTAGGTGATATCCCTTATCGTCCCGTCGGAAAGGACGAATATATGCACATACACCTCCATACCGTAACTGCTCTGCAGCATCTGCGAGGAGAACTCCCAGTTTTTCTGGATAATGGAGGCGATCCTTACCTTGTAGGGATCGGCTGTCCCCCCTCCGCCCCGCCCGGTACCACTTCCGGCGGCAGACCCGCCTCCACCGCCTCCCGTGCCTTTGCCGGACCCCTGGGAGGAGACCTTCTGCTGCAGCCGGGCAAGAGCACTGCCCAGATTGTCCTGCTTTGCGGAACCGGATGCCGCTGCTTTACGGTCCACCGACTGCCTGAGCTTTTCGAGAGCCTTGCCGAGATTTACCTGCTTTTCCGGCGTTTTCATGACCGGCTCGCTTTTTACGGCCGGTTTCTCCCTGACCGGTTTTTGCGGGATTTTCACCTTTACCGGTTCGGAAACCGCTTTTTTTACCGGAGCCTGTTCACTTTCGACGGATTTGGCAGCTTCCGGAGGGACGTCCGGAAACTCCGCGGGAAGCGTTTCTGCAGACGCCTGACCGGATTCTCCATCTTCAGCCGGCAGCGATGAACCGCCCGGACCGGGAAGCGAAACAAGACTGACATTGACTATTTTCGGAGGGTTCGGGCTGCTTCCGAGAAAATACTGATACGCCAGGGCTGAAAGCAGCACCAGCAGATGCATCCCTGCGGCGACGGCAAGCCAGAACGAAAACCGTTTTTTCTCTATCCTGAATTCCTGACTTCTTTTCATAGACTGGGCCTACCTCTCCGGATCCTTTCGAACCGGCTGCGGCTCGGTGACCATGCCGATTTTTTCGATACCGGCCTCCCTTATCTGCGCCATCACGTTCATGACAAGGCCGTAAGGCAGCGATTTGTCGGCTTTCAGGTAAACCTCCCTGGTCTGGCGCACGTCGAGAATGGTCGGAAGACGCTCCCCTACTTCAGAGGCATCGAGCTGATACTGATTGATGAATACCTGACGGTTCGCGTCGATGGCGATGATGATGGACTTTGCGTCGATATCCATTTTTTCATGCGTGGTCTGGGGCGTATCGACCTTCACTCCGTGGGTCATCATCGGAGCCGTCACCATAAAAATGATGAGCAGCACAAGCATGACGTCGACAAACGGCGTCACGTTGATCTCGCTCATCAACCCTTTTTTTCCGGATGTCATCATGCGTTCGGTGGGGTATCGGTTTTCTCAAGACAGGCGGAAGCGAACTCTCCGGAAAAATCCTCGAGATCCTGCTCGATAGTGCCGATCTGCTGGATCAGATAGTTATAGCCCATCACGGCGGGAATCGCCGCTGCAAGTCCGGCGGCCGTGGCGACAAGCGCCTCGGAAATACCGGGAGCGACCGCGGCAAGGGAGGCGGACTGCGTCAGGCCTATATTGTGGAAGGAGTTCATGATACCCCAGACCGTACCGAAAAGTCCGATGAAGGGGGCCGTATTGCCGACCGTGGCGAGAAACGGTACAAGACGGCCAAGCCGCTTGTTTTCAGCGTTGACCTCGCGTTTGATCGCACGCCTGATCCGTTCGCCCTCCCCGGATTTTCCGGCCGCCCGGTACTCGATATAGCCCGCACGGAATACCCTTGCAAGGGAACCGTTCCGGTACTTTTCGCTTTCGGCAAAAACCCTGTCGAGATTTGAAACCTCGAAAAAACAGTCGAGAAATTCATCCGATTCATGCCTGGATTTTCTGATATGACCGAATTTATACGCGATGATGGTCCATGAGAGCACGGAAAACGAGAGCAGCAGAAGAAGGACGGCAAGGACAACCGGCCCGGAATTCGAAACAAGCGAAAAAAGCCCGAATTGAGAATCAGCCATAACAGTTCAATGGAGGTTAATTAAAAAATCCCGAGGTTCACGACGACAATATAAGCCAGAGCCGAACCCGAAAGCGCACAAAGCGTGTTGACCAGGTCATTGTTCACGAAAGGGACGCCCTTGAGCAGCCGGTTTTCTACAAGCGAGCCGTCGGCGGCGATACTGTGCGTTCTTTCGGTAACCTTCTCCCTTATGGGGTCGAAATACTGCGCCTGAACGGTGGCTCCGAAAAAGCTGTCGACAAGGCTGGCCGCAAGTCCTGAAAGCCCGATAAGCAGGAGCGAGGGCAGCACGCCGAACTCATAGAGCCATCCGACATTGACCAGAAGCGCACTGGTGCAGATGAAAAGCGATCCGATGAACGCCCCGGAGGTGCCGGGCACCGATACACCGCCGGACGTTCCTACCGGCACCTCCCTGAAGGAGGTTATAAGCCAGGCTTTCGGGTTCGGCCACATGGTGCCGATCTCCGTCGCCCAGGTGTCGGCCTGAACGGCGGCAAGGGTGCCAAGATAGGCAAAAAATACCGCCGGATGGCCGGTAAGGGAGAAGACGATCATGAGAATCCAGGCGATGCCGCCGTTGGCGTAAACCTGACCGGCATCCCGCTGGGAACCCTTTTCAAAAACCAGGTCGAATTTCGCCTTTCTTTTCTTGCCGAGCTTCGAGAGCACCGAAGAGAGCAGGTAGAAGGTCAGCATCGGAACGGTCCATGCAATGCCTCCGATTCCGAAAATCGTCGTTCCAAGCAGAAATGTCGCCGTAGCACCGCTGTTGTTGAGAAATTTCACCTTTACGGAAAACACCGCCATGAACAGGGCAAGCAGACCGCCGACAATAAAATTCCCCAGCTGGACGGTATGGTTCATTTCGAGCACATACAGCACATAGGCGATGGCGACCGGAATGAAAAGATTGTCGAGCCCCCTTGAAAGCAGCGCCTCGACCGCCGTGGCAACCAGGGCGAGGAAGAGGGCGAAGAGCAGGATTATCCAGAACGGCTGCGAAGCAAGGGCGCCGTTGATGTCGCCACTGAAAAAAAACAGGCACATGAGCAGCAGGAGAAAGGAGACCACGAACATGGTTGCCGAACCTTCAAGCGTTTTCGGGCTCTCCGTCAGATGCTCGATATGGCGCCGTCCCGCCGTGCTGCCGACAAGAGCTGCAAGCGAGTCGCCTACCCCCATAACCAGCATCGCCGACTGCAGGATCCACTTGTTGTCGTCCCACAGAAACAGGGCGAGCAGCATGAACACAAAAGGGAAAAGCATCGAACCGTAACTGCTCAACCCTTGCTGGCCTCCCGGCTCGACCGTTTCGGAATGCAGCGACAGGAACCACCCCCTGAACAGGTTCAGGCCGTTCAGAAGAAGAAAGAGCAGGCCCGCAAGCAGCGGGTAAAAGTTCGAGGTAAAATAGGCCGGCACGAAAAAAACCACGATACCCATGCCGAGATGGATGATTTTTCGGACAACGAAGGCACTGACGCTGAACCTTCGGATAAGCAGTTCCCCCAGAAGAATAACGGACAGTACAAGGGAGATGGTCATAAAAAACGACGGGAGGTCCTTTGGAAGCGGTGCCTGAAGATTCAGCATATTGCTTGCTTGTTTTGTTGCAGATACGTCTGGAACAGGAACGATTTACGGCCCGGCCGCATTCAACCATAAATTACAGTAACAGTTACTGTAATTATAAAAAAATCCGGAGGAGCTTTTTTTACTATTTTTCGTGTTTGCTTTAATAAAAGCTATAATGTAAATTATCGCCGGATTTATTTTGTTGCTTTTTGTGCAACGCTTTACAAGAAAACCTGTATTGACCGAGTAGATGCCTGAAACAGGAACACATAACCGCTCTGCGGAACAGACTCCTGCCAGCACAGGAATTATGAGCCCTGTTGCTCACAGCGGCAGTGCAGGCAGCATGCTCGATACCCTCGGTATCAGGATCGGAATTTCGGTATCTGTACTTCCCGTACAGGTTATTATTTCTGTGCTCTGAACAGAAAGCCGGTCCCAAGTCCATTTATCCTTTTTGACAATAGCAAATCTGATGGCTTCGGGAACGGCAGGCCCTGGGGTTGTTTTGTTAATTGTCAAAATTTTCATCATGAGATCTGACACGGTAAAAAACGGATTTGAAAAAGCGCCGCACCGCAGCCTTCTGAAAGCTACCGGAGCCATTGCTTCCGGCAGTGACTTCAAAAAGCCCTTTATCGGCATCTGCAACTCCTTCAACGAGCTCATACCGGGCCACGCCCACCTTCAGGAGCTGGGAAGAATAGCGAAAGAGGAGGTTCGCAAAGCCGGAGGCGTCCCCTTCGAATTCAATACCATCGGAGTCTGCGACGGCATAGCCATGGGCCATATCGGCATGCGCTATTCGCTTGCCAGCCGCGAGATCATTGCCGACAGCGTCGAAACCGTCGCCGAGGCGCACCGTCTGGACGGCCTGGTCTGTATTCCGAACTGCGACAAGATCACCCCCGGCATGATGATGGCCGCCCTGCGCATCAATATTCCGGTCATTTTCGTTTCGGGAGGTCCCATGAAGGCCGGCCGGACGCCTTCGGGCAGAACCGTCGATCTGATCTCGGTTTTCGAAGCCGTCGGCCAGTGCAGCACCGGAGAGATCACGGAATCGGAGCTCGAAACCATTGAGGACAGCGCCTGCCCCGGATGCGGTTCGTGTTCCGGCATGTTCACCGCCAATTCGATGAACTGCCTCTCCGAAGCGCTCGGCATAGCCCTTCCCGGCAACGGGACCGTGCTGGCAGTCGATCCCCGACGCAACGAACTGGTCAGGGAGGCTTCCCGCCGGATCATCGATCTGGTCAGAGACGATGTACGGCCAAGAGACATCATCACCAGGAAGTCCCTGCTGAACGCCTTTGCGCTGGATTTTGCCATGGGCGGAAGCACCAACACCATCCTGCACACCCTGGCCATAGCCAATGAAGCGGAACTGGATTTCGATTTCTCGGAACTCAATGCCCTTTCGGCTAAAACGCCTTATATCTGCAAGGTGAGCCCGGCCACCATGGATGTCCACATCGAGGATGTCGACCGGGCAGGGGGCATTTCGGCCATCCTGAAAGAGCTGAGCCGTATCGACGGCCTGCTCGACCTCTCGGCGCCGACCGTTACCGGAAAAACGCTCGGAGAGAACATCTCCGGAGCTGAAGTGCTTGACCGGAGCGTCATCAGAAGCATCGGGGATCCCTACTCCGCCACGGGAGGCCTGGCCGTCCTGTACGGCAACCTTGCCCCCCAGGGCGCGGTCATCAAGACCGGCGCTGTCAGCCCGGAAATGATGAAACATACCGGACCGGCAAAGGTGTACGATTCGCAGGACGATGCCCTGAAAGGCATCATGGAGGGCGACGTCAGGGCCGGCGATGTGGTGGTCATCCGCTACGAGGGACCCAAGGGAGGACCGGGAATGCCCGAAATGCTCTCCCCCACCAGCGCCATCATGGGCCGCGGACTGGGTGGTTCGGTAGCACTCATAACCGACGGACGGTTTTCCGGAGGATCGAGGGGGGCCTGCATCGGCCACGTATCGCCTGAAGCTGCCGAAAAAGGGCCGATCGCCGCACTTGAAAACGGCGACATGATCACCATCGACATCCCGAACCGCACGATCTCGATGGAGCTGACAGAAACGGTCATAGCCGCAAGGCTGGCCGCACTCAAGCCTTTCGAACCGAAAATAAAAAAGGGGTACCTTGCCCGCTACTCGCAGCTCGTGACCTCGGCAAGTACCGGAGCAATCATGAAAACCCCTGTTTACTGTGAACCAAAATAACCCGACTATGCCTGCATCAGGACAGAAACTGAACGGATCGGAAATATTCTTCGAATGTCTGCGGCGTGAAAACGTTGAATATATCTTCGGCTACCCCGGAGGAGCCCTGCTGAAAGTTTACGAAACGCTCTACGATGTCAAGGACATCAAGCATATTCTCGTCCGGCACGAACAGGGAGCGACCCACATGGCCGAAGGGTATGCGAGAGCCACCGGCAGACCCGGTGTCGTGCTCGTCACCTCAGGACCGGGAGCGACCAATACCGTTACCGGCATCACCAATGCCTATATGGACTCTTCGCCGATGGTTGTCTTCACCGGCCAGGTGCCCAGCACCCTGATCGGCAACGATGCCTTCCAGGAGGCGGATATCGTCGGCATCACAAGACCCATCACCAAACACAACTTCCTCGTCAAGGATGTCAGGGAGCTCGCATCCACCATCCGCAAGGCGTTCTATCTGGCCACGAACGGCCGGCCGGGACCGGTTCTTGTCGATATGCCGAAAGACGTGCTGAACGCCACCTGCACCTTCGAGTGGCCTGAAACCGTTGAAATCAGGGGGTTCAAGCCCACCGTCAAATGCCATCAGAACCAGGTTGAAAAGGCTGCGCAGAAAATAGCAAAGGCAAAAAAACCGCTCTTCTACATAGGGGGCGGCGTCATCAGCGCCAATGCGTCCGAGGAGCTCCGCGAGCTCGCCACGCAGCAGAACATTCCCGTAACCATGACCCTGCAGGGACTTGGCGCATTTCCTGGCGACCACCCGCTCTCCATGGGCATGCTCGGCATGCACGGAACATTCTGGGCGAACCAGGCCGTCAACAGCTGCGACCTGCTGATTGCCGTCGGCGCACGCTTCGACGACCGGGTTACCGGAAAAACCGACACCTTCGCAACCCAGGCCTATATCATTCATAACGATATAGACCCAACAAACGTCGACAAGAACATCAAGGTCGATCTGCCGGTCGTCGGCGATGCGAAGCACTTTCTGCAGACGCTCCTGGAAGCGATGCCGAAACAGCATGAAGACCGCACGCCCTGGCTGGCCGAGATTCGCAAGTGGCAGGAACAGTGTCCGCTGGCGTATACGAACGAAGAGGATTCGCTGAAAACCGAGTACGTCATCGACGAAGTTTCCCGGCAAACCAGCGGAGATGCTGTCGTCACGACCGATGTCGGACAGCACCAGATGTGGACATCGCAGTACTACCGGTTCAGAAAACCCCGCTCGATCATCACCAGCGGCGGACTCGGCACCATGGGTTACGGCCTTCCTGCGGCCATAGGCGCGGCATTCGGCGTCACCGACCGGCCGGTCGTGCTGTTCTGCGGAGACGGCGGGTTCATGATGAACGTTCAGGAGCTGGTCACGGCCGTGCACTACAAGGTTCCGGTCAAGATATTCCTGATCAACAACAGCTTTCTCGGCATGGTCCGCCAGTGGCAGGAGCTCTTCCATCAGGAGAAGTACTCCTTCACCGATCTCGGCGACAGCAATCCGGATTTCGTGAAGGTTGCCGAGGCATTCGGTTGCAAGGCATTGCGGGCGGAAAATCCGGCGGAGGCGAAAAAAGCCATCACGGAAGCGCTGGCATGGAACGAAGGTCCCGTATTTGTCGAATTCAAGGTTGTCAAAAAAGATATGGTTTTCCCGATGGTCCCGGCGGGCGGCTCGATTTCCGACATGCTGCTTGAGAGACTGAACCCGAAAACAATGGTTTGAAACGCACTATGAAACACATTATATCCGTACTGGTCGAAAACAAATTCGGCACCCTCAACCGGGTCGCCGCCATGTTCAGCGCCCGGGGATTCAACCTCGAGAGCATCTCCATAGGGGAGACAGAAGATCCGGAATTTTCCCGGATGACCATCGTCACCCGGGGTGACGATCAGATCGTCAGCCAGGTGCTCAAACAGCTCAACCGGCTGATCGATACCATCAAGGTTACCGACCTGACGAAACAGCCTCATGTCGAGCGGGAGCTGCTGCTCATGACCCTGAAACTCAGCAAAACCACGCAGCATGAGATTTTCGAACTGATCAATGTTTTTAAAGGCAAAGTCGTGGATATAAAACAAAAATCCATTACTATTGAGGTCATTGGCTCTCCGGACAAGATCAATACAACCATTGATATTTTCAGGTCGTACGGCATCAGGGAGCTTGCCCGCTCCGGTGCGGTAGCCATTCACCGGGGTGAATCCTGAGCACTATTTTTCACTTACAGTCAATCAAAACATCTTGAAGAAATGAACGCTTATTATGAGCAGGATGCCGATCTCGGTTATCTGCAGGGAAAAAATATCGCCATACTCGGCTATGGCAGCCAGGGCCATGCGCACGCCCTGAACCTCAAGGAGAGCGGCATGAACGTCTGTGTGGGCCTGCGCCCCGACAGTTCGTCCTGCGACAGGGCACGTGAAGCCGGCCTGCAGGTCAACACCGTTGCCGAAGCCGTCAAATGGGCCGATATCGTCATGGTGCTCCTGCCCGACCAGTACCAGAAAGCCATCTATGAATCAGAAATAGCTCCGAACCTGCAGCCGGGCAACACCCTTGCCTTCGCGCACGGCTTCAATATTCATTACAAGCAGATCGTTCCCGATGCATCGCTGAACGTCATCATGATCGCACCGAAAAGCCCCGGGCACCTCGTCCGCCGCACCTACACGCAGGGCAACGGCGTACCCTGCCTGATCGCGGTGCATCAGGATGCTACCGGCGAAGCCCGCCAGCAGGCTCTTGCCTGGGCCAAAGGCATCGGCGGCACCAAGGCCGGCGTTATCGAAACATCATTCAAGAACGAGACCGAAACCGACCTGTTCGGCGAACAGGCTGTGCTTTGCGGCGGTTCAGCCGAGCTCATCAAGGCAGGTTTCGAGACCCTTGTCGAAGCGGGATATCCTGAAGAGCTCGCCTACTTCGAGTGCATGCACGAGCTGAAACTCATTGTCGATCTCTACTACGAAGGCGGACTTTCGAGAATGAACTTCTCGGTCAGCGACACCGCCGAATATGGCGGCATGACCCGCGGACCGCGCGTCATCACCCCCGCAGTGAAAGCCGAGATGAAAAAAATCCTCGAAGAGGTTCAGGACGGACGCTTCGCCAAAGAGTTCATCGACGAATGCAACGGCGGATACCACAACCTGAACAGGCTTCGTGCCGAAAACAGCGGTCATGCCATCGAGAAGGTCGGCGCAAAACTGCGCGACATGATGAGCTGGCTGATTAAAAAATAATGCACCGGGAAAATTACAAGCATGTACAAGATCGTATCCATACCGGGTGACGGCATCGGCCCGGAAGTCGTAGCCGGAGCTCTGGAAGTCCTGAACCGGCTCTCGGAAAAGCACGGATTTGAAATCGTGGTCGAGGAACACCCCTTCGGCGGCGCATCCTACGACCTGCACGGCGAGATGCTGACCGACGAAACCCTCGAAGCCTGCCGGAACTGCGACGCCGTGCTGCTCGGGGCCGTGGGCGGCCCGAAATGGGAAAACCTGCCGCACGAACATAAACCGGAAGCGGCACTGCTGAAAATCCGCAGGGAACTCGGGCTCTTCGCCAATCTCAGGCCGGCCAAGGTGTACGACGCGCTTGTCGAGGCATCGTCGCTCAAGGCGGAAGTGGTCGGCGGAACCGATTTCATCGTCTTCAGGGAGCTGACCGGAGGCATCTATTTCGGCCAGCCGAGAGGCTATGACCAGAACAAGGGCTGGAACACCATGGTCTACGAACGCTACGAGGTGGAACGTATCGCCCGCATCGCGTTCGAAGCCGCCCAGAAACGGGGAGGAAAAGTCACCTCGATCGACAAGGCCAACGTCCTCGAGGTATCGCAGCTCTGGCGGAACGTGGTGCATGAAGTCCACCGCGATTTTCCCGACATCGAACTGAGCGATATGTACGTAGACAACGCCGCCATGCAGATCGTCAGGAACCCGAAGCAGTTCGACGTCATCGTGACCGGCAATCTGTTCGGCGATATCCTCAGTGACATCGCAGGCATGATCACCGGAAGCCTCGGCATGCTGCCCTCTGCAAGCATCGGCAGGAACCACGCTCTCTACGAGCCGATCCACGGCAGCGCACCCGATATCGCCGGACAGAACAGGGCGAACCCGATAGCCACCATCGCATCGGTCGCCATGATGTTCGAGCACAGCTTCTGCATGCCGGATATCGCCAGCGAAATATACGGAGCGATCGAGAAGACCCTGGCCGAAGGACTCAGGACCGCCGATATCGCCAAGGCAGGCCAGAGCACGGTCTCGACAACGGAAATGACCGCGGCGATCCGGAGAAACATCGGCGATTAAACTGTTCACAACCGAAAACCATTACAGAACCGAGGGTTAAAGAAACCATGGCACAAACCATAACCCAGAAAATCCTGTCAAGAGCCGCAAACCGGAGGTTCGTAGACCCCGGCGAAAGCGTCTGGCTCAACGTTGACGTCCTGCTGACCCATGACGTGTGCGGACCGCCGACATTCGACATCTTCAAGCAGGAGTTCGGTCCCGACGCGAAAGTCTGGGACCCCGAAAAGGTCGTCGTCCTGCCCGACCATTATATCTTTACGGCCAACGAGCATGCGCACCGCAACATAGACCTGCTGCGCCAGTTCGCCGCCGAGCAGGGCCTGCCCAACTACTACGATGTAGGCACCAGCCGATACAGGGGAGTCTGCCATGTCGCGCTTGCCGAAGAGGGCTTCAACCTCCCCGGAACCGTGCTGTTCGGCACCGACTCGCACACCTGCACATCGGGTGCGTTCGGCATGTTCGGCACCGGTATCGGCAACACCGATGCAGCCTTCATTCTCGGCACCGGCAAGCTCTGGGAAAAGGTGCCCGAGTCCATGAAGTTCACGTTCGAGGGCGATATGCCTGAATACCTCTGCGCCAAGGATCTCATCCTGCAGATTCTCGGCGACATCGGCACCGACGGAGCAACCTACCGGGCCATGGAGTTCGACGGCGAAGCGGTCTACTCCCTTCCTGTCGACGAGCGCATGACACTCTGCAACATGGCTATCGAAGCCGGGGGCATGAACGGCATCATCGCAGCCGACGCGATAACCGAAGCCTACGTGAAGGCTCACAGCAGCAAGCCCTATGAGGTATTCCGGAGCGACCCCGATGCGCGCTACCACAGCATCAGGCGCTACAACGTTGCGGAAATGGAGCCGGTGGTGGCCCAGCCGCACAGTCCGGACAACCGGGCTACCGTCAGAAGCGTCGAGGGAACGAAAATCACCAAGTCCTATATCGGCTCCTGCACCGGAGGGAAGCTCACCGATTTCATGCTTGCCGCGAAAATTCTCAAAGGAAGGCAGGTCGCCGTCCACACCAATATCGTTCCTGCAACCGTAAAGGTCGCCCGCGATCTCGAATGCGAAACCTTTGATGGTGTGACGCTGAAAAAGATTTTCGAGGATGCCGGATGCAGCATCGCCCTGCCCTCCTGCGCAGCCTGCCTCGGCGGGCCTGCCGATACGGTCGGGCGCTCGGTCGATTACGATGTTGTGGTCTCGACGACGAACCGCAACTTCCCCGGCCGCATGGGCAGCAAGAGGGCAGGAGTCTATCTTGCCTCGCCGCTCACCGCCGCAGCATCGGCCGTCACCGGAAAACTTACCGATCCGAGGGATTTCCTCTGAACGGCAGAGAACGAATGAAACGCTAAGGAACAAGATACATGGACACCATCATTCAGGGAAAAGCCTACGTGTTAGGCAAAAACATCGACACCGACCAGATCATACCGGCCGAGCACCTCGTCTACAGCCTCTCCGATCCGGAAGAGGTGAAGCTCTACGGCAAATATGCCCTTTCCGGCGTGCCTCCCGAACAGGGCGGCCTGCCGGAGGGAAACATTCCGTTCGTCAGCGAGGGCAGCTTCCGCTCGGACTACACCGTCATCGTCGCCGGTCCGAACTTCGGCTGCGGTTCCTCGCGCGAGCATGCGCCCTTCGCGCTGCAGGTTGCCGGAGCGAAAGCCATCATTGCCGAATCCTACGCACGGATTTTTTACCGCAACTGCGTGGACGGCGGATTTGTCATACCCTACGAAACCGCGGTTCCGCTCACTGAAGCGGTAAAAACCGGAGACGAACTGAAAATCGACATCGAGGCGAACACTGTAACCAACCTTACCACGGGAAAAGCCTATACGCTCAGTCCGCTCGGTGACGTGTTCAGCATCGTCCAGGCCGGCGGCATTTTCGCCTATGCCCGGCAGGAGAATTTAATGGCCAAGAGCTGACACTATGCATGAAATGCCAAAGGCAACAGAACTCTACGACACCACCCTGCGTGACGGCACGCAGGGTGAGCACATCAATCTCTCGGTACAGGACAAGCTGCTCATCACCGAAAAGCTCGATGAGTTCGGCATGGACTATATCGAAGGCGGGTGGCCGTCGAGCAACCCGAAGGATGAAGAGTTTTTCCTGAAGGTCCGCAATCTCCGGCTCTCGCACTCGAAACTCTGCTCCTTCGGCTCGACGGCGCGATCGCTCGCGAACATCGAGAACGATCCGAACCTGCAGGGGCTGCTGCAGTCGGAGACTCCGGTCATAACGATTTTCGGAAAAACCTGGAAAGCCCATACCGTCAAGGGACTGGGCATTTCGGAGGAGGAGAACGCCGAGCTGATCTACCGATCGGTATCATTTCTTCGTTCGCACGGGCGCGAGGTATTCTTCGACGCTGAACACTTTTTCGACGGCTACAAGGACGATCCGGAGTTCGCACTCAGGATGCTGCGCTCGGCAGCCGACGGCGGTGCGTCACGCCTGGTGCTCTGCGACACGAACGGCGGCTCCCTGCCCGGAGAGATTTCTGACATCGTACGCAGCGTACATGAGAATACCGGACGCCCTATAGGCATCCACAGCCATAATGACGGCGACCTCGCCGTGGCCAACTCCCTTGCCGCAGTGATCGCGGGGGCCACCCATATTCACGGAACCATCAACGGAATCGGCGAACGGTGCGGCAACGCGAACCTCATCAGCATCATTGCCAACATTATGCTGAAAATGGATGGCCGCTTCAACTTTGTCGAACATCTGACGCAGCTGACTTCGCTCTCGAAGTTCGTGTATGAAATCCTCAACATGCCCTCCGACGGAAAGGCTCCGTTCGTCGGCAAGTCGGCATTCGCCCATAAGGGAGGCATCCACGTCAGCGCCGTCATGAAGGAGAGTTCGCTGTACGAGCATATCGACCCGAAACTCGTCGGCAACCGCCAGCGGGTGCTGGTTTCGGAACTGGCCGGCCAGAGCAATATCCGCTACAAGGCGCAGGAACTCGGCATCGAACTGCCTGAAAAGGGCGAACTGCTGAAAACCATCGTACACAACATCAAGGAGCTCGAACACAAAGGGTACCAGTTCGACGGAGCCGAAGCGTCGTTTGAACTGATCCTGCACCGCGAACTCGGCAACTTCGCCCCCTATTTCGATGTGCTCGAAACCAAGGTCTACATCGAATCCAGCAAGGATTCGAAAAACGTCGATCAGGCTGTGCTCAAGGTTGCGGTCGGAAGCGAAATCGAACACATCGCCGCAGACGGAGACGGCCCGGTCAATGCGCTCGACAAAGCCCTGCGCAAGGCGCTGATCAGGTTCTATCCGCAGATAAAAACCATCAGGCTGGTGGATTACAAGGTGAGGGTGCTCGAGGAAAAACGGGGCACCAGCGCAAAAGTAAGGGTGCTCATCGAGACCGGAGACGGCAAGGAAACCTGGGGAACGGTCGGCGTTTCGACCAACATCATCGAAGCGAGCCTGCAGGCCCTCAGCGACAGCATGAACTACCACCTGTTCTCGGTCAGGGCCGCCGTTCCCGGAGCAGTCGGCGCCGCCGCCGCAGAGCAGTAAAACCTGCCTGCGGCATCCCTGCCGCAGGCTCCTCTCTCATCCGTTTTTCGACTGCTCTCCCGGCGTGAAGACACACTCCGGGAACGAGACGAGTTCGATTTTTTCAGCGGGTTCGGCGGGTTCGGGAGGGTTGGAATAGAAACGCCACTCCTTGTTGACGATACGGGCACCGTGGCCGAAGGTGAAATACGACCAGCCCCACTGGAGGAGCACGAAAATCCGGTGCTTCACACCGCTCAGATAATAGACATGCACGCCAAGCCATATGATCCAGGCGGGAATCCCTGAAAGTCGGACATTGCCCCGCTCGGCAATAGCGGCATTTTTTCCGATCGTAGCCATCTGGCCCTTGTCGCGATACCTGAAAGGCTTTCTCTGCTTCCCCTGTGCATCGAGCAGAATGTTATTCCCGATAGCCAGCCCTTCCTGCAGGGCCACAGAGGCGAGACCGGGATAGATCGAACCGTCCGGAAGCTCGAAATGCGCCTGGTCGCCGCCGACGAATACATCCGGGTATCCCGGAACGCTGAGGTCTTCACCGATAATGATGCGGCCGCTCTTGTCGGTTTCGAATCCTATGGTTTTTCCGATACTGGTAGCCCTGACGCCTGCCGCCCAAAGAACGGTCCCCGCCTCGATCCGTTCGTTGCCGACCTGTACGCCGTCCGCGTCGATCCGGTTTACGACCGAACAGGTCCAGACCTGAACACCGAGTTTTTCAAGCGCGCGGGTGGCCTTGCTGGACAGTTCGGGAGAAAAGGTCTGCAGAATGCGGGGGGCGGCATGAACAATAAAAATACGGGTAAGCTTCGGATCGATGTTCTTGTAGTATTTGGAAAGGTAATAGCGGCTCATCTCCCCGATTGAACCGGCAAGCTCGACTCCGGTAGGTCCGCCGCCCACAATGACGAATGTCAGAAGCTTGCGTTTTTCCGCTGCGTCCTTCGTCCTCTCGGCATTTTCATAGGCCTCCATCACTCTTCTTCGGATTTCTGCCGCCTGACCTATGGTTTTAAGGCCGGGAGCGAACTCCTCCCACTCGTTGTGACCGAAATAGTGATGTTTCGTGCCGCAGGCCATGACAAGATAATCGTACTGCAGTTCGCCGAAATCCGTATAGACCGTCCGGGTTTCGGGATCGACGTTCTGGACGATTCCCTTGAACACCGAAACATTGCGGTACCGCGACAGCATCATGCGCAGCGGATAGGCGATTTCACCCGCATTCAGCGCCGCCATGGCAACCTGGTAGAGTAACGGCTGGAACAGATGAAAATTATTCTTGTCGATCAGCGTTACAGTAACACCCTTCTTGTTGCCGAGCGCTTTTGCAACATTCAGACCGGTAAAACCACCTCCAACAACAACGACATGTTTCATTGGCTGCACCCGATAACGTTTAAGGAAACCATATAATCATTCAGTTAATTTATGACATAATGACTTTATTCCTAAGTATTTATTCTTTTGGGAGCTGTTACCTTAATTTGTAAATAGCGCAAGGGAGCAGCTGCCGGAAACCATGCCGGATTCCGCCACATCCCGGGACATGGGGAAATTCGGACTTTACGGTGTTAATTACATTTTAGTATTAAAATTTAAGATTAATTTTATTATTGCCCGTAAAATTTTAAGTTTAGTTATAATCCGGTTATAATTTTTCAACTGCTAAAGGATTATCAGTTATGATCAGCCTGTTCGAGCGATATGATGCCTGTCCCAGCAGGTTTTTCGACGAGGTTCTGGCACCGGACGGAAAGCCGAGGGGCCACTACGATAAAATGGTGCACCGCTTTGGCCAGTTCTCTCTCGACGACATCAGAACCCGGCGTCAGATCGTCAATATCTTCTTTCGAAATCAGGGAATAACCTTTACGGTGTACGGTGTCGAAGAGGGAATTGAGCGCATATTTCCGTTCGACCTCATTCCGCGAATCATACCGTCACACGAATGGGCGCGCATCGAAAAAGGCCTCATTCAGAGGATTACCGCCCTCAACGAATTTCTCGCGGACATCTACTCGACCCAGAAAATCCTCAAGGACCGGATTCTGCCGGCAGAACTGGTGCTGGGCAGCAAGCACTTCAGACGGGAGTTCGTGGGGATCAAGCCGCCGCTCGGCGTCTATATCCATGTAACCGGCAGCGACATCATCCGCGACGCCGAAGGGCGCTATCTGGTGCTGGAGGACAACCTGCGCACACCAAGCGGCGTATCCTACATGCTGCAGAACCGTCAGGCGCTCAAACGGGCGTTTCCCGTACTCTTCGACCGCTACAAGGTCCGTCCCATCGACAACTACCCGCAGGAACTGCTGCGCACCCTGCAGGAGATCAGCCCCACATCGAGGCCCGAGCCCAACGTGGTGCTGCTGACTCCGGGCATCTACAACTCGGCCTACTTCGAGCACAGCTTTCTTGCCCGACAGATGGGAGTGGAGCTCTGCGAAGGACGGGACCTCGTGGTCAACAACAACAAGGTATACACCCGTACAACCAGGGGACTGCAGCGGGTGGACGTGATCTACCGGCGCGTCGACGACGACTATCTCGATCCGCTCGTCTTCCGTCCCGACTCGAAACTCGGAGTTGCAGGTCTCATCAATGCCTACCGCAAGGGAAACGTGGCGCTGGCCAATGCCATAGGCACCGGTGTTGCCGACGACAAGGTCATCTACAGTTTCGTGCCGAAAATCATCCGGTACTATCTGGGCGAGGAACCGATACTCGACAATGTCGATACCTGGCTGGCGAGCAATCCCAAAGACCTGAAATACATTCTTGAAAATCTCGAGAAACTGGTGGTGAAAGCCGCCAACGAGTCCGGAGGCTACGGCATGCTTGTCGGACCCGAATCGACCCTTGAGGAGCGTGAGCGGTTTGCTGAAAAAATCGTGGCGAATCCGAGAAACTATATCGCACAGCCGACCATATCGCTTTCGCGGCATCCGAGCTTTTTCAACGACTGCGACCTGGGCGGCTGCCACATCGACCTGCGTCCCTACGTACTGTACGGCAAATCGCCGACCATCGTGCCCGGAGGTTTGACCAGGGTCGCCCTGAAAAGGGGATCGCTGGTGGTGAACTCCTCACAGGGAGGAGGAAGCAAGGACACCTGGGTGATCGACGAATAACCATAAACGTACTACGAACATGCTGAGTCGCGTTGCCGAATCACTCTTCTGGATGAGCCGCTATGTCGAGCGGGCTGAAAACACCGCCAGGTTTCTGGAGGTCAATTTCAACCTGCTGCTCGATCTTAACGACATAACCGAAATCGACCATCCCAACTACTGGAGCCCGCTCATCCGGGTCACCGGAGATCCGGCGAACTTCACGGAGCGCTATACGGAATACAACGCCCATACGGTTACCGATTACCTGGTCTTCAACCGGCAGAACAGCAACTCCATCAACTCCTCGATCGGCCTGGCAAGAGAGAACGCCCGGAGCATCATCGACAGCATATCGAGCGAAATGTGGGAGCAGGTCAACAATCTCTACCACTTCCTGCAGAGCGTCACGCCGCAGCAGGTCCATAACGATCCGTTCAGCTTCTACCGGGAGATCAAGAACGCCTCGCATCTGTTCCAGGGCATCACCGACAACATTTTCTCGAGAACGGAAGAGTGGGATTTCATCCAGATAGGCAAATACCTGGAACGCGCCGACAATACGGCCAGACTGATCGACGTGAAGTACCACATGCTCATGCCCAAAGAGGGACAGGAGCTTGATCTGGTTCACGATTCGTTCGACACCATCCAGTGGATGGCCGTCCTGAAAAGCTGCAGCGCCCTGGAGGCGTTCCGGAAGGTTTATCTCTCGAAAATCGACCCGGAAAACATTCTCTGGTTTCTGGTGCTCGACCGCACCTTTCCGCGGAGTATCGCCTTTTCCGTCTGCGCGGCACAGGAGGCGCTCTGGAGGATTTCCGGCAGCTCGCGCCACCGCTATGCAAACAATGCCGACCGGCTGATCGGCAAAATGGAGGCGGAGCTCAGCTACACCTCCGTAGAGGATATGTACCGGAAAGGACTCCACCTCTATCTCGAAGAGATCGAGGTGGGACTCAACAGGATCGGCGAACAGATCCACCTGCTTTACTTTGCGTATCACACACCAAAAATCGAACCGCACGACATCGCCGAGGCGCTCCCGTTCACGGGACTTGCCGGGGGACGGGCCAACTGGAGCCAGTCACAACAGCAGCAACAATAAAGTTCCTGCCGTTTAGCTGCGGAAAATCGCTGAGAAATAAGTAGGTTACATAATGATACTCAAGGTTGAACATACCACGCTTTTCGAATACGACTCCCCTATATACGAGACAGCCACGGAAGTACGTCTGGAACCTGTAGGAAACAGCACCACCATGCAGCGGTGCGTGAATTTCAACCTGCAGCTCAACCCGGAAGCCATGGTTTTCGAATATACCGACTTCTACGGCAACAGGGTTCACCACTTCAATATCCTGCAAAGCCACAAGCGGGTCGAGATCGTAGCCACCTCGGTTGTGGAAACAGGTTCGGCACTGTTGGGAACAGCCGAAGAGAACGAGATATTCCTCATGGATTTCTCGGGCGAAAGCCGTTACGTCCATTTCGATCCCGAAATACGAAGCTTTGCCGAGCCGTTCAGGGGAATAACCGACAGCTACCAGCAGGCGCTCGACATCTGCCGTCATATCAACGCGTCCTTCCGCTACGAACCCGGGGTTACCGACGTCCACAGCACCAGCGCCGTCGTCATGGCGCTCGGCAGGGGCGTCTGCCAGGATTTTTCGCACATCATGATCGCCGTCTGCCGAACCATCGGCATTCCGACCCGCTACGTCAGCGGGTATCTCTTCGGCGGCGGCAGCACTCCGGAAGGCCGTGACGAAGCGAGCCATGCCTGGTGTGAAGTCTATTGCGGTCCTGAAAAAGGATGGACCGGTTTCGACCCCACCCACAACACCCTGATCGTCGACGAGCGCTACATCAAAATCGGTTCCGGCCGCGATTATGCCGACGTTCCGCCGGTAAGGGGCACCTACAAGGGCACCTCCTCCGAAAAGCTCAGCGTGGCCGTCCGGGTCAGCTCGCTCGAATCCACGGCAGCCGTCTATCAGTCCTATCCTGGCTGATTCCCTGCCGGAACTCCACAGGATACAGGGTATCGCCTGATTCGATAACAAGATCAACCTCCTGCTGGTCCGTATCCCTGTAAAAAAACAGGCCCGCATCACGACCTCGATGCATAGAGCAACCGTTTACATTGGAATTAAACTCCAACATAAACGGCAACACCAAAACAAACAAGACCCGCGTCACGCGCTTCCCGCCCTGTCCTCCACCCTCGAGTAATACTGTCTGACAATTACCAGCAAAAACGCTGGCAACAATTCCGTTGGCTCCAGGAATATTACGAATGCAAGCAAGTTGGTTTACGTAGTCATCTGCGCCCCTCAGGCACCCTCCTGTTCCAACAACCGCGTAAACCGTTCGAGACGGTTGACCATATAAAACGGCAGGTTGATGAGGCTGAAGTTTTTTTCCTTCTGACTTATTTTTGCAGTCAGTTCCTGAATGGATGGTTTTGATGAACTTATCCGGAATGCGGTATCAGCCTGTTTTTTGATGATATAGGCGTGAATCGACTTGATGGAACTGCCTTTTGCGGATTTCACCTCGACGGGATAGATGGTACTGCCTTGTTCGAAGAGGTAATCGATTTCGGCCTGACTTTCGGATTTCGGGGGCTGCCAGTAATAGAGTTCCGGATTGAGGTAACCCGGCTTGGAATAGAGCAACTGCTGACCGACGAACTGCTCGGCGACAATCCCTCGATTCGCAAGCTCCAACGGCATGCTGAGGATGCTTTGCACAGGAACTCCCTGGACGGCAAGCAACAAACCCACATCGACAAAAAGTAATTTGCTGATTCTTGTTTTGACGTCGCTGCCGAGCGGAATGGTATCCGCATTGGAGTGCTGCACCCGGTAAAAAAGACGCGCTTCGAGAAACTGTTCAAGAGCTGCCTTCAGTTGCCGACCGTCTCCACTGGTCCCGAGTGCTATTTCATTTGCCTGCTTTGCTGAAAACTGCTGGCCAACCTGCCCGATAAGGCCTGTAAAGAAATTGTTCAGTTTCAGAGCGTCACTTCGTCCGACATATTTTGCGAAGTCATCCTTGTAGGTCTGCACCAGTGCTGACTGCTCCCGAAGGATCGCTTCATGATGAAAATCAGTTGTAATCGCAGTCTGGACAGAGTAAGGCATTCCGCCGGTGAGAATATAGCGGCGTACCTGTGAAAGCATCTCTTCATGCACCTTGTCCGGAATCATGTGCATGGTTTCCGGCGTCATCATACCGATAATATCGAGGGCTTTCGATGCATCTGTCGCTGCGAGAAACTCCTCGAAGCTCAGTGGCCCCATAAAATAGTGCTCGATCCGGCCTACCGGTACAGGGAGTTTTTCGTTATGCAAGACCTGGTCAAGAAGCGATCCGGTCAGTACCACGGCAAGTCGAGGCATCTCTTCCCTGAAATACCGAAGGCACGCATACGCTGAAGGAGTTGCCTGAGCTTCGTCGAGAAACAGAATCGTATTACTCTCCGGAGTGATCTGCCGACCGGTGATAAACGAAAAATTGAGCAGGAGTTCATTCAGGTTATAGCTCCTGAACAGTGGTTCAAGAGTGAGGTGCTTTTCGAGATTGATTTCTGCGAGCGGAACATCGAGGTCAGCCGCCGCCTGCCGAACGCTTGTTGTCTTTCCAACCTGACGGGCACCGCGAATGACTAATGGCTTCCGGTCTTTGCGCTGATACCAGTCGGTTATATCCCGGATAGCTGATCGGTTAAACATGCTGAATTTGGGTTGTCAGGAGTGAAAAAGGGCATTCTTCCGTAAATATACCATTATCACACAAAATTACGCATGAAAATGTGCCACTTTTATGCATTACATATTATTGCTTTTGCAATAACCTGCCTGCATGAAAAACCCCTTGATCTCGCCCCGCTCAATTTTCCGCTCCCACGAAATGTCATAGTAATAAGGAGCATCCCGGAATATTCACTGTTTTTCTTCAAATCCCGTAGGGATGACATATCGGTAGCGTGGGGTGCAACCCCAGGGCATATCAGCCCCCCATATTTCCAGCTCCGCAGGAGCGAGATATCGGTAACGCCCGGGTGCAACCCGGCGATTTCTATGGATGAAGTCATGACTCGACGCCATGACGGGATAGCCGTTGATGAATAATTCAGTTTAAACACCGACGTCGCAGCCTCTGTCAGTGTATCAGTGGCTCTCGAGAAAACGGCACAATCGTCGCCTGAGCGAAGCTGTTTGGCGGTCGATAGCGACTTCGCCCTTCTCATATGTCACCCGGATTTCGCCGGCTTTTGTGCATAAGACAGAATATAGTCCAGGCCGGCGTAGACACTCTCCGCTGACCGACGCAATGCCGATTTTGCAAGCATCCTTGCAACCGAAGGCAGCTTGCGGACAAACGTTTGATCTTTTGACAGAAACTCATGAAGAGGCCGGTAGACATCGTCACGTATTGATTTGATGTCGATACCATCGAATCCGGCGCTCAGGAGCTTGCTGGTGTATGAGGGAATCAGATAGTAGTTTTCCTGCGGAATATTGAACTTACCGGCCACAAGACTCCATGAAATCCATTGCTCCATCCGCCTGAAGGGGTTACCGGATTCTTTGGTCGGAACAATGTCGGCCGTCACCAGCCTTCCACCCGGTCGCAACACCCGATACGCCTCCCTGAAAAAATCCTCACGGCTCCTGTAGTGGAAAGCGCTTTCCAGAGAAACAACCAGATCGATGGATTCATCTGCAATCGGCATCGCTGTTGCCGAACCTTCCCTCAAATCGATCATATTGCGGAGCCCTGCATCCGCAACATGTATCCGGGCCAGTTCAACCTGAGATCTCGTGATATTCAGACCGATGATTTTTTCAGGTTTCATGGTCCTGGCCCAGAGGATATCCTGGTCGCCAAAACCATACCCGCAATCCAGCACCACATCACCTGCAGCCATACCACCCCGTTCCGCCACCAGAAGGGCAAGCGCTTCACTGGCCTCATCAATGGTATCGGCATCCCGCCAGTAGCCAAGATTCAGATACAGCCTGTGCTCGGTAAGAGCGGTGGTGCCAATCAGATCATAGACTTCAGTCGTCTCCAGTCCGTGGAATGGATTGAGAAGCCAGTTGAGATATGCAAAAAAACCACCCGGGGTGTTGTCTGACATGCTTTTTATGCTTTTTCGATGACGAGGACGAGGTCGCTCGGGATGGCTCATTATCCCGGCAGTTGCTCGAGAAAACGCCTGCGCAACTCTTCGGACGGCAACATGCACTCCTCTTTTTTCCCGAACAGCTGATACCGGTTCTGCGCTATCAGATCGTATAGCATATCCCGCAGGGTTTCGGGAACCGCCTTGAACACGGCGAGCAGATTCCACGGCATGTCGAGTCCGGAGGCAATTTCAATGGCTGCGGCACTGCGGGTGTAGACGCGCTCACCCCTGACAAGCACGACGCGGTGTCAAGGCGCGACGTGTTGATGCCGAAATGGCGGAGTAACGAGGCTCCAAGAGGAGACTGTGCCGGCGTGAAAGAGAAATGCCCGGCGGTATCGTGCTCAAAAATAAAATTCACCGAAAATTCGCACAGATTGCAGACACCGTCAAAAATGACAATGTTTTCAGGAAGAGCGGCAGAGGACTTATGCATCCGGTTCCAAGGTAACGTTCACAATTGCAGTGAAGACTTCCTGATAGGGTACGTCGCAACATGCATCCACCGAGCCCATCAAGCAAGGAGTTCCGGATAGCAGATATTCAGGTTTTCAGGAAGCTGACTGAGGCGAAAACAACCCGAAAACCGATGAAGAAGTTCCTTATGTCGGGGTAACGATCGACAACACTCGGCATCGCTCGAAGTATTGTATTGAGAATGATCGATTATTCCGGAGAAATGATTCTGACTGTCGGGAAATACGTCTGATATCTGTTTTTATCCCGTGTAATCAGTTCAAGACCTGATACTGCGGCATGTGCACCGATATAAAAGTCCGGCAATGGAGACCTCTTTTCACCGTGATTCTTTCGGTAGCCGAGAAATGCCTTACCTGCAAGAAACAGGGCTTCCTTTGGAATCTCCAGCATCTTAAGTCCGCTCGACGAAATCGCCACCTCAAGTTCCTCGATCTTTTTAAATCCGATGGAAATTTCTGAATAGATGATTTGATTGATGCATAAAGGGGTATGAGTGGCATATTCAGAAAGAACGGCCTCCGACCAGTCAGCCCAGACAGGATCATCGAGAAAAACATCCAGGATGATATTTGAATCAACAAGCAAGCCGTTCATACCTCTCTTGTGAGCGCCATGATTTCGTCCGTAGTCATTTTGACAGTCGCAATCCCCCGAAGCTTTTTGAATTTCCGACTCGCCGGCGTTGCGTCTTTTCGTTTCACTATCACGATGCGATCCCCCTCCTGTAGAAAATCGACTTCTGTATCAGGAGTTATCCCTAACTTTTCCCGTATGTTAACAGGTATCGTCACCTGCCCTTTTGTTGTCACTTTCATGTCACCCTCCGGTATTACGTATTACCAGTAAGAATACCACATTCCTCCTGATAAATCAAACGATGTTCACGAATCGCTCCCTAAGGGCTCCCTAAGTGACTGATGGAATACAAAACCAAAACAAATCCTGTTTTGTATTATATTTGTAAAATATCCCGTTGATACTTTTGTCTGTCAAACAAAAGCGGAAAGTATGCTATGCCGAGAGGAGCGAGGCTTGATGCGCCGGATGCGTTGCATCATGTCATGGTTCGAGGGATCGAGCGATCCGATATTGTTTTTAACGATGGAGATCGGCTTGATTTCCTGAACAGGATTGACAAAGCAGCTCAAAAAACCGGAACCGTCATCTATGCCTGGGCACTGATGACCAATCATGCGCATCTTTTACTCAGAAGCGGTTCAGCCGGGTTGCCAACCTTCATGCGTAAAGTGCTGACCGGGTATTCGACATCGTTCAACAAACGGCATCATCGATCAGGTCACCTCTTCCAGAACCGGTACAAATCGATTCTCTGTGAAGAGGAGCCCTATTTCGTCAAGTTGGTGAGCTATATCCATCTGAATCCCTTGCGCGCCCGGTTAGTCTCTTCTCTGGAAGAACTGCAACATTATCCGTGGAGCGGGCATACTGCAATCATGGGTTTTGCTGAACATCCATGGCACCATACGGAATATGTGTTGCAACAGTTCGGCAAAACGGTTGGTAATGCACGAATGGCTTATCTGGAATTCGTCCGTGAACAAAACCAGCTGGGACGTCAGCCTGAGTTGACGGGTGGTGGACTGATACGCTCTGCCGGCGGATGGTCTGAAGTGCTGTCTATGAGACGGCGAGGTGAGCGTCAGTTCAGCGACGAACGGATACTGGGTAGCGGAGAGTTCGTCGAAGAAGTGCTCGGAGATGTTGATGATGATCGGAAGTCAATGATGCCTGCACGGTTGAGACTTGCTGAGGCCCGCGACCTGATCGAACGGGAGTGCATCGAAAAAGGATTATCGGTCGAGGCATTGCAGTGCGGAAGCAGAAGCAATGAATACAAGGCTCTCCGGCATGATGCCGCCAGGAAACTTGTTTGCGGCTTGGGATTGTCCCATGCTGATATTGCAAGACTGCTGGGAATTTCGAGATCAGGCGTCAGCCAGATGCTTCGTCGCTATACTGACATAAGTTCCACTCATAGAGCCAAACGAGACTGATTGTACCTGATGAAGCAGGGATACCGAACCTTTCATATCCCTTTTGCCCTCACGCGTTCCCTCAGTCACTTACGTCCCAAATCCCCTACAAATCCCCTATGTGACACCGCACCAGTTACGAACAGGGGAAGCAAGATGTATTTTCGAGAGGAGAAACCTTGTTATGGAGCAAGCGCGGACAGCATATCCGGAACGATGGGGATCACGACCGGCAAAATATTGGGCTTCACCGAAAGAGGTTGTGCTGAATCCCGATAAAGAGCGCTGATTTTTTCAATAACCGGCGACATCTATGTTGACATTAAGCGCTTACGTCCCAAATTCCTCCTCATACTAGTAGCGATGAAGGTTCTGTAATGGAACTGGCGCGAAGGGATTGCGTTATCCGGCCATTGAAGTTGGTCAACTGTGAAAGCAGGAGGAGCCGTTTTTCAATGGCAAGGCTATGCGGAGGTATCTCCCAAAGCTGGATAATGGGAGCCGGATGAGTCGAGAGGCTCCCGTCCGGTTCTGCGAGGGACTGGGGGTGAAATTCCTCCGGTCTACTCTCCCAAAGTATTGACTCGTTATTACCGACAAGACTTTAAAAAGATTATTAAAGAATGAAATCACTCATAACACTCTTCTAAAATTTCTTTTCTATTTGCATAATCTATAACATTTTTTTTATGGATATCAAGCAATTCAATACCTTTTCTTTTAAACGACGACCTATTAACTTCATGATTTTTAGCAATATTTGTCAACAAGACATAATATGGAAAATTCGCTTTTTTCATTCTTGTGACTATTTTTTTCACAGAAAACAATTCTTTATACCATTGTTTATATCCATCCATCAAACACTGCTCACTCATTCCCTTTGGCTTATAAACAACATGGCCTGTATTATAATAATTCCAATCGTATGTATTTATCCTACCCTGCTCTTCCATTCTTTTAAATAGTGGCGTTCCAGGATATGGAGTCAGAATATGCGCATTTGGACTTTCTATACCTGTTTTAAGTATAAATTCAGCGGTAGAATCAAATACATTGGGAGAATCATGATCAAATCCAAAAATTATACCTGCCTCAATCGCTATACCTGCATCTCTGATTTTTTTTATCCTCTCTATGTATGATTGTGGCTTATTCCAAGACTTATTAACTTCAGAAAGACTGTTCTTGGAAAGTGATTCAAGTCCTAGATACACAGCCATACATCCAGCTTGGACAGCCAAGCTGAGCAATTCTGCATCGTCAGCAATTTTTATTGTAGCTTGACAAAACCATTTTTTCTTCAATGGAATTAATGCTTTTA
>NZ_JBAWHG010000059.1:0-8398 GCF_049593655.1 Chlorobium sp. | reverse complement strand
GGCGCTTCCGGCCGGAGAAATAGGGAAAGAGCCCTTCGAGGAGCCAGAGCAGCACTCCCGCGGCAATGGCGGCCCCGTATGAGAGGACACGGAGGTCGGGTATGGAGAGGAAGCTTTCCGTCATGCTTTGGCCGCCGGTTTCCTTCTTTCGTATCGGTTCAGGATTTACGCTTCATCGATCTGACGAAGGATTTCCCGCAGGGAGCCGGCTGTCGCCAGTTTTTCCCCGTCAGTCGGAGCATGGTAAAAGCCGATAATGGCTTTAGCGCCGATACCGATCGGGGGATACTCCTTTCGGGCAAGCATCGGCATCAGGGAAAGATAGTTCAAGACGTTCTCCCTCTCCATGCCGTTTATTTTGCCCAGAACCTCTTCCGCGATGCCGGCGGCATCATCGCCGAGACCTGCAACGTAAGCGGCGCCCTGCACGGCACCGTACTGGAAGCCGAGCACGGCAAAAACGACATCCCTGTTCGTGCTGCTTTCCAGTCCGGCGGGACATTGCCCGATCGCTTCAGCGAGGAACTGCAGCGACATTTTCGTTACAGCTTCGATGCTGTCCGTCATCCTGAAATCATTCTTTTTCCCTGACCTCCTCCAGAACGAAAAGCAGCTGACCCTGTTTCACCATCTGGTTGAGATGCACCGCGATTTCGGTGATCTGCGCATCGTAGGGTGCGAAGATCGCGTTCTCCATTTTCATGGCCTCGAGATTTGCGATCTCTTCGCCCTTGTGCACGATATCGCCCGCCCTTACCGGACCGCGTTCAGGATTTCCGATGCGCCAGACGGTTCCGTTGATCGGTGCGCCGATATCGGTAAGGCCTTTGGCCATCCTGATCTCCGTCTTACGGGCGCGGGGCGTTTCGATCTTGAATACCCGGATCTGGTTGTTGACCTTCATCACGGCGTGAATGATGCCGTCGTGCTCCGCACCGATCGAGACCCGCTCGATGGAGTACGGAACCCCCCGGTATTCAAAATCGACCTTGCTGCCCGCATTCTGCAGGCCGGACTTCCAGACGTCGGTCGGCAGCACGAGCGGGGTATCTCCGTATTTTTCGCGGAACTGGATGAAGTCGAGGGCATCTTTCGGGTGCATGAGATACAGAATGAACTCCTCTTCGCCCGGGGTACGGTCAAGCTTTTCGGTAAGCTCCTGGTACAGTCGTTTCAGATCTTCGTCCGGCAGGGCGTCAAGCGGGGAGTCTTCGCGGCGCTGGCGGATTTTTTCCGGGCCTTCCTCTCCGAAACAGCTGGTATAGACCCAGTCCGCTGGCCATCCCATCGGCAGTTTTCCGTAGCTTCCGACGATGAGGTTCTTGAAATCTCCCGGGGCGCCCCGGAAAAGATGGAGCAGTTCGTCCTGATCTTCGGGCGACATGGTGTCGAAATCCTGCTTTTTCTCCTCGATAAACCGGGTCAGAAGATCGATGACGTGATTGACGCCGGCCACGCCGCGCTCCTTGGCGTAGTGGTTCACGATGCCGCTGCAGGTTACCCACGTGACCTGCGAACCGGGCGTCACGTCGAAATATTTCACGATCTGGTTGTAGAGCGACATCATTTTGAGGATCGCGGGCATCAGGTGCAGGAATCCCCCTTTTTGCGCCTGCTCGAAGGAGCTTGGAAAGGCCCCGCCCGGCATGCGGTGCATGACGACGCCGTGATCGAAGCCTTTGAAGGGCGACTCTGCCCATTCGTAGTGGCGGATCCAGTCGCGCACTTTCTGGACGGCGTCGTCGGCCGCCCTGATGTTGAGATGGACCCTCATGCCCGACTCCTCGAGGAACGAGGCTACGCTCAGAAGCGGCGCCTGGCCGAAGAAACGGGTGAGGGAGTCCTCTTCGACGTCGATGATGCCGGCTCCCGCCTGAACGGCGGCCAGAATGGCCGGGAGGGCAAGGCCATCGGTGGCGTGGCGGTGGTATTGCAGCACCAGGTCGGGATAGGCCTGCTTGATGGCGTCAAAGAGCGAATGCATGCGCCGGGGGCTTCCGACGCCCGCCATATCCTTGATGCAGAGAATGATTTCGTCCGTGCCGCCGCAGAGATCGACGATCTCCCTGACGAGCTTCAGGAAGTAGGCGTTCGTTGTCCAGTCGGCCTGGGTAAAGGCGATGGCCGGCTGGAAAAGTCGGCCGCGCTTCATGACCACTTCGGCCACCGTACGCATGTTGCGCACGTCGTTGAGGAACGAGAAACAGCGCCACACATCGATATCGACCCTTGAGATCACATGCTCGATGATGTTTTTCGGATAGGGACGATATCCCCACAGGTTGGTTTCGCGGACGAGCGTCTGCAGCAGCACGTTCGGCATCTTCTCCCGCAGCAGCGCAATCTCTTCGAAGGGGCTTTCGCGGCGGTTCATGATTCCCACATGCCAGCGCGCTCCGCCGTGGCACTCCGAGCTGAACAGCCCCATTTCGTTGTATTCCTGAGAGAGGGTGGAGAGGTCGCGGATTCTCAGGCGGTTTTTATAATCCGACTGTCCGGCGTCTCTCATTCCGGTCGAGGTAAGGGCAATCGCATCCAGCCGGCGAACGTTGCTGACGATATCTTTCGGGCTCATCCCCGGTTTGACGAAGACAGAATTGGTCATGGTTGTTAAATCCAGTTCGGTGTTCCAAGAGCGGAAATTTCAGCTACATATCTGGCGATTTTCAGTACGTCCTCTTCGCTGTCGCCCTCCGGGAACATGGAGACGAGTTCGTCCATATGCTCTTCGATAAAGCGCGTCGAGAAATCGCCCCTGATGAAGTCGCGGTGCCGGATGATGCTCAGAAGCAGCGGTGCGAGGGTTTTGACCCCTTCCACCCTGAGGTTGCGGCAGAGAATGCTGTCCATCTTCATGATGGCGGTCTCCCGGTCGGGTCCGGTCGTCATCAGAAGCATGACCAGCGAGTCGTAGTAGGGCGGAATTTCGGAGCCTTCATAGACCCCCTGCGATACCCTGGCGCCGGGATAGAGGTTCAGGTGCAGACGGCTGATGTTGCCGAACGAGGGGCTGAACGTTGCCGGATCTTCGGCATTGAGGCGGACTTCCAGAGCCCATCGGTTCGGGCGGATGTCCTCCTGCTGGAAGCTGAGCGGGTCGCCCTGCGCGATGTCGAGCATGAGGCTGACGATATCCACGCCGGTCACCAGTTCGGTGATCCCGTGTTCCACCTGCAGGCGGGTGTTCACTTCGAGGAAGTAGAATTTGCCGGTCGCCGAATCGAGCAGAAACTCGACCGTTCCTGCCGAGGAGTAACCGATGGAGCGCATGAGCCGGACGGCCGTGTCGCAAATCGAGCGGCGGGTCACGTCGTCAATGCTCGGAGAGGGCGCTTCTTCGATGATTTTCTGGTTGCGGCGCTGCAGGGTGCACTCGCGCTCGTAGAGATGAATGACGTTGCCGTGCTGGTCGGCGATGATCTGCACCTCGATGTGCCGGCCCTTTTCGATAAACTTTTCAACGAGAATCTCGTCGTTGCCGAACGATTTTTTCGCCTCGGAGCGGGCCTGCGCCAGTGCGTTCTCAAGTTCGGAATCGTCGGTGACCCTCACCATTCCCTTGCCGCCGCCGCCGGAGGATGCCTTGATGATGATCGGAAAGGCCACGTCCTCCTCCTGCATCCACCTCCGGATTTCCCCGGCGGTTTTCGGGGAGTCGATGCCGGGGATGGTGGGGACTCCTGCCTCCCTGGCGATGTTCTTCGACTCGATCTTGTCGCCCATTTTATGGATGACCTCGGGGCTCGGCCCGATCCAGATCAGGCCCGAATCCTGCACCAGCTGCGCGAACTTGGCGTTTTCGGAAAGAAATCCCCAGCCGGGGTGTACGGCATTGGCGCCGTTCTTCCGGGCTGCCGCGATAATCTTTTCCATGTTCAGGTACGATTCAACGGGCGGGGCTTCGCCGATATGAACCGCGTCGTTTGCCATGAACACGTGAGCCGCGAGCCGGTCGGGAGTGCTGTAGACGGCCGTCGTCGGGATCTTTCTGTCTTTGCATGTCTGAATGACCCGTACGGCCGGTACGCTGCGGTTGGCTACGAGAACCTTTTTGATTTTTTTATCCATTATGCCTTTGCCGACTTAAGAAATTCGGGAGTTCCGGTTTTAAAACGTGACAATACAATCCATCATACCTATTTGAAAACATGCTTGCAAGAGATTTCGCAGTTCAGGAATATCATTTTTTTTAACAGCCCCGCAAAAACCGGAGAGAGAAGGGGCCTGGACTTTTCGGGACGAAAGAGCGTGCGAACGTGCGCCGGTGTGAACAACTCGTGAAATTTTTCCTCATGAACCTCCCGTTCCGTTTTCCGGAAAATCCTGTGTATATTTGAACATGACGTTTCAAAGCCGGAGGGCCGGATGGCTCCTTTCGGCCTGTAACCGGAAAACAACAACAGGGAGTTGTATTATGCTGAAGGACGCTGCTGCTGCGGCTGGAGGTGCCATACTCCTGACGCCATTGGGAATGCCTTTCGTTATGCACGGGGTCGCCGGAATGCTTGTCGGCGGCGCCGGACTTTTTATTGCCGATTCGCTCATGAAACAGGTGGTCGAGGCCATGAGCAACCCTTCCGGCAGCGACGAAACGCCGGGATCGGAAAGCGGGGTTGTCCACGTGGACGTGACCAGTTCCGGAGGCGGGCAGTAACGGCACTGGAGCCCGTTTTCTGCTTCACCATCGGCTTAAGGCCGACAAAAAAGCCGGAATCGTAAACGCAAGCGGGGCGGGTTGTGGACAATATAGGACTCGAACCTATGACCTCTCGCGTGTGAAGCGAACGCTCTAACCAACTGAGCTAATTGTCCGTGTATCCGGGCCGATACGGCTGCGGAAGGCCCGGAATCCGTTAAAGTAAGGATTGCCTTCGATTTGACAAAAAATAATCTTCCAAAAAAGGAGTAGTATGGAATCGATGAACCCTCCGGGTGGGCTTCTCAAAACCGCAGCAGGAGTGGCAGGCGCAGCCGCCGTCGCACCCCTTGCCCTGCCGCTGCTTCCCGCCGTGGCCGGACTTGCAGTAGTCGGGTTCGGTATTTTCGCTGCCGGTTCGATTCTCGGCCAGGTTGTCGACGGGGTCAAGCACAAGGCAGAGCGAGACGACATCGAGGACCGGCTGCCTTTCAACGGATAGCATTTTTCAGCAGCTCCCCGAGCGCTTCCGGGGTGCTTGCGGGGAGTCTGCATGCATGATCGATGCACAGGAAGAGCATCGGCGTCGGCGAATGCGGGTCGATGCCGTGCGGTATTTCGACATGTTCCAGATTTCCGGCCGCTGCATGCAGGACGCTCAGGCCCGGCAGGTAGCGTGCGTTGAGCGTTTTCAGCAGTTCCTGCATTCCGGGCGACTCCGCGCCGCCGGCAAGAATGGCCGAAATTCCCCCTGTACCGGCATTGTTCAGGGCTGCGAGCATCAGCGGCAGGGCGTGGCCGTTTCGGGAAAGCGTATCGCCGAAACACCTGAAGCTCGCTTCCGCCATCCGGCGATACGCTTCGTTGCCGGTCATCACGGCGAGATCGAGCAGGTTCAGGATGCATACCGAAGAGGCCGCAGGTTCGGCCCCGTCATACTCCTCCTTCAGCCGTACCGGAACCGTGTCGTCGTCCATTGCGGTGCTGAAGTACCCTCCGTTGACCGGGTCGTAGAACAGATCGTTGCATTTGCTCATGAGCCTGCATGCGGCATCGAGGTAGCGATTGTCGAAACAGGCCTGATAGAGGTCGAGCAGTCCCCTCGCAAAAAAGGCATAATCCTCGGCTTTGCCGGCGATCGCCGCTTCGCCGTCGCGGTAGCGGCGCAGCAGCTTTCCGTCCTCTTTCCTGCAGAGGCGCAGGAGTATGAAATCTGCGGCATTCCGGGCTGCCAGGAGATACGCCGCATGGCCGAGAACCCGGTAACCTCTGGCGAGAGCCGATACCGTGAGGCCGTTCCATGAGGTGATGATCTTGTCGTCGAGCAGGGGACGGGGACGCTGCAGGCGCTTCCGGTAGAGCAGCTCCCGTATCTCGTCGAGATCGGCTGAACGTTCTCCTCCGGAGTGCTCCCGCATGAGCACGTTTTTTCCTCCGAACTCGCCGTGCGGATCTTCCTGCACGTTGCCTTCGGGTTTCATGCCGTAGGTGCTGGCGAACAGCTCCAGCTTCTCCCTTTCGGCAGGAAGCGCCTTCACCTCCTCCCAGCTCCACACATAGAAAGCGCCCTCACGCTTTTCCGGAGTGTTGCCGTCCGGAAAGCTGTCGGCATCCTCCGCCGAAAAGAACCCTCCGGCGGGCGACTGCATGTCGCACAGCAGGTAGTTGAAGATATCCTCGGCAACCGACGAGAAAAACCTGTCGCCGCTTATCTGGTATGCTTCCAGATAGCTCACGGCGAGCTCGGCGTTGTCGTAGAGCATTTTTTCGAAATGGGGCAGGTGCCAGCGCAGGTCGGTGGAGTAGCGGGCGAACCCGCCCCCGCCGTTGCCCATGCTCCGTACATGATCGCGCATGCCCCCATCGGCCATTTTTTTCAGCGTGTGGAGGGCCATGTCCGAAGCTTCCCGCCTTCCCGTGTGAAATGCGTGGCTGAAGAGAAAGGTGAAGAGCGCCGGACGAGGAAATTTCGGTGCGCCGCCGAACCCGCCCCACAGGGGATCATATGCCGATGCAAGCCACCGGAAGCAGGCCTCCGCCGCCGCTCCTCTTTCCGGAACAGAGCTGTTTTCAGCAGGGGAGGGGGGCTGAAGCTGTTCGAAAAAGAGGCGGGAAGCGTCCCTGATGCGCTCCGGATCGGCCGCCCACAACTGCGCAATGGAGGCGAGCACGGTTCTGAACCCCGGCATGCCGTAACGGTCCTCGGGAGGGAAGTAGCTGCCTCCGTAAAAGGGTTTCAGGTCGGGCGTGAGCCATACCGACATCGGCCATCCGCCTCTTCCCGTCGAAGCCTGCACATAGGTCATGTAGAGCCGGTCGAGATCCGGAAGCTCTTCGCGGTCCACCTTCACCGGTATGAAGCTGCCGTTGAGCAGCCTTGCGGTCTCTTCGTCCTCGAACGATTCCCGCTCCATCACATGGCACCAGTGGCAGGTCGCGTATCCGACGGAGAGAAAGATCGGCATGTTCCGTTCCCTCGATTTCCGGAAAGCCTCAGGGCCCCAGGGGTGCCAGTCCACCGGATTGAAGGCGTGCTGCAGAAGATAGGGGCTCTTTTCCCTGGCCAGGAGGTTCGGTTCTGCCGGTTTACGGTTCATGGGGCTTGCGCTGTGCATTTGCGTTCGATGGATGTTCTCTCTTCAACACCCCTGACGGGGGCGAAAGTTCTCCGGGGAGAGGAGAAACCAACAGGATCACCCCGCGGTTGTATGGATATGGAGTTATACAGGTCATTCCGCTTCCGGCAAACGCATCAGTCGCAACAATGAGCTTCATCTTCGACAACGCCACGGCCAACAACCGGAGTATGTCGCTCCTTCCGGTGACCCTTCTTGTGCTGCTGCTTGCATCCTGTTCCGGCAGCGCCCTGCCGGTGCCGGGAGTTCATGTTCAGGAACAAAAGGAGAAACATATGCCATACAATCAGCTTACCCCCGAAGAGGAGCGCGTGATCGTCCGTAAAGGCACGGAAGCACCCTTTTCGGGCAAATATTATCGGAACAGGGAGACGGGAACCTACCAGTGCAGGCGGTGCGATGCCCCCCTGTTCCGTTCCTCCGACAAATTCGAATCGGGCACCGGATGGCCGAGCTTCGACGATGCCCTTCCCGGCGCGGTCAGAGAGGTTCGCGACGCGGACGGACGGCGTACCGAGATCGTATGCGCCAGCTGCGGCGCTCATCTCGGCCACGTTTTCTTCAATGAAGGCATGACCGCCAAAAACGTGCGCCACTGTGTGAACTCGGTTTCGCTGAACTTTCAGCCCGAAGCCCTCAAGCCGCCTGCAACCAGGACGGCGTTTTTTGCCGGCGGGTGCTTCTGGGGAGTGGAATACCATTTCAGCAAGGTAAAGGGCGTGCTTTCGGTCAGGTCCGGCTATACCGGGGGGGAGACCTCCAATCCTTCCTACAAGCAGGTGTGCAGCGGCAGGACAGGGCATGCCGAGGCCGTGGAGGTCGAGTACGACCCCGGCCAGGTGAGTTACGAAACCCTCGCGAAGCTGTTTTTCGAAATCCACGATCCGACTCAGGTGAACCGGCAGGGGCCGGACGTCGGCACACAGTACCGTTCGGCGGTTTTCTTCGCCGACGAGGAGCAGCGCCGGGTGGCTGAAAAGCTCATCGCAGAACTGAAAGCAAAGGGGTACGGGGTGGCTACCACGGTTGAAAAAGCCGGAACCTTCTGGCCCGCCGAGGATTACCATCAGGATTACTACCAGAAGACAGGGCATCAGCCGTATTGTCATATTTACACGAAACGATT
>NZ_JBAWHG010000058.1:0-8405 GCF_049593655.1 Chlorobium sp. | reverse complement strand
TCAACCACCCGCGATGAAATCATACCACAAGGAACTATGGATGCAGGTGCCCTCAAGAATGGACTTCGTCAACATTACCGGCGATGTTGAGAAAGCGCTTCAGGAGAGCGGCATCCAGGAGGGGCTCTGCCTGGTCAACGCCATGCATATCACGGCTTCGGTGTTCATCAACGACAACGAGCCGGGGCTGCATCAGGATTACAAGCGGTGGCTCGAAGAGCTGGCCCCGCACGAACCGATCAGCCGGTACCGCCACAACATGACCGGAGAGGACAACGGCGACGCGCACCACAAGCGGCAGATCATGGGCCGCGAGGTTGTCATTGCCGTCACGAAGGGCAAACTGCATTTCGGGGCCTGGGAGCAGATATTCTACGGCGAGTTCGACGGAATGCGAAAGAAGCGGGTGCTGGTGAAGATTATCGGCGAATAGGGTAAAACAAGCGAGGGCCTGCATCTGCAGGCCCTCGGCGCTTGTAGTATTGAACAGGACTCTCTTAGTGCTCGAAGAGCATTTCGGAGTAGGTCGGCAGCTGCCAGCGGCTGCGGTCGACCATCAGTTCGAGCCTGTCGGCAACCGCACGAACCTCGCTCATGAGCGGAAGCAGTTCGTCGGCACAGTAGTCGGCTTTGCCGAACTCGCTTTCGATGGTTTCAATCTTCTCGACGGCTTCATCAAGCTCGGCGGTAAGGTCGATCAGCAGCGAAAGGTTTTCGGCAAGGTTCTTCAGATGATTTGCCTGGCTGGCAACAGCACCTTCGGAAAGACCGATAGCCTCGGCGGCGGCAAGCAGGTTGTTGAATGAGCTGCCGATATCGCCCTGGTATTCCGAAACATCCGGAATAACGAGGGTTTTGAGCATGAGCTGCAGCGTACGGGCCTCGATGTCGATACCTTTGACATAGCGTTCGAGACGGATGTTCAGGCGCGATTCGATTTCCTGCTCGGTCAGGACGCCGTATTTGACGAACATTCCCTTGACGTCGGCTTTTTCGAGCGTGCGGAGTGCCTGCGGAGTGTTCTTCAGATTCGGAAGACCTCTCACTCTTGCGGCTTCCTGGAGAGCCTCGCTGTAGTTGTCGCCAGGGTAACGGATATCCTTCGTTGCGGTGATTCCTTCGCGAATCGCTTCGAGAACGGCGGAATCGCGGTCCTTTCCGGCAGCGATCTTCGCTTCGATGGCGTCGGTAAGCTCATCGAGAGCCTCGGCCATCAGGGTGTTGAGCACCATGTTCGGCACGGAAGCGGCCTGCGACGAACCGACGGCCCGGAACTCGAACTTGTTGCCGGTGAAGGCGAATGGCGAGGTTCTGTTACGGTCGGTGTAGTCCTTGTTGAGAAGCGGAACCTGCGAAAGCCCGAGGTTGAGCACCTGCTTTTCGGTTTTGAGGTCAACCTTGCCACTTTCGATGGCGTCGAGAACGGTTTCGAGCTGTTCACCGAGAAACACGGTCACAACGGCCGGAGGAGCTTCGTTGGCACCGAGACGGTGGTCGTTGCCGGTGCTGGCGATGGACATTCTCAGTACATCGGCCCGCTTGTGAACGCCCTTGAGCACGGCGATAAGGAAAACGAGGAAGTTGATGTTCTCGGTCGGGGTATCACCCGGATCGAGGAGGTTGATGCCGGTATTGGTGCCGATCGACCAGTTGTTGTGCTTGCCCGATCCGTTGATGCCCGCAAAGGGTTTTTCGGTGAGCAGGAGGGCGAAGCCTTTCTTGTCGGCGACTTTTCTCATAACCTCCATGACGAGCAGGTTGTGATCGACGGCGATATTGGCTTCTTCAAAGATCGGAGCGATTTCGAACTGGTGCGGAGCGACCTCGTTATGACGGGTTTTGGCCGGAATGCCGAGCAGATAGAGCTCATGCTCAACCTCCTGCATGAAGTCGAGCACACGGTCGGGGATGGACCCGAAATAGTGATCTTCGAGCTGCTGGCCTTTCGGAGGAAGCGCGCCCAGAAGGGTACGGCCGCACATGATCAGATCGGGACGCTCGGAGTAGAACTTCTTGTCGATAAGGAAATACTCCTGCTCGCAGCCGGCAAATGTCTTGACGCGTGAAACGCCGGTGGACCCGAGCAGATCAAGAAGCCTGATTGCCGAATTGCTGACCGCATCCATCGAACGGAGCAGCGGAGTTTTGGAATCGAGGGCTTCACCGTGATAGGAGATGAAGACCGTCGGAATGCAGAGGGTGAGGCCGCTGCCGCCTTTCATGAGAAAAGCCGGGCTCGAAGGATCCCATGCGGTGTAACCGCGGGCCTCGAAGGTCGTGCGCATGCCGCCTGACGGGAAGCTGGATGCATCAGGTTCACCCTGGATGAGCTGCTCGCCTGAAAAACGTTCGATCGGGGTGCCGTCACGATCGATCGACAGAAACGCGTCATGCTTTTCGGCCGTCGAACCGGTCATCGGCTGAAACCAGTGGGTGTAATGGGTCGCGCCATGCTCCATCGCCCACTCTTTCATGCCGTGAGCGACAACACCGGCGATCTCGCCGGTTATTTTCTTGCCGGCACGAATGGTGTCCTGCAAAGCCTTGAACTCATCCTTCGGCAGTCTTGCCCGCATTGCCTTCTGATCGAAGGTCATTGCCCCGAAATAACCCGAAACCGGCACTTTACTATCCATCTTCAAATGATCCTCCTTATTTTATTACCTTTTTTACCATTTAGAACGAAAATATAAAGCTAAAAACTATAACTTTCTTGATTTTTTTTCATCGAATGTAATCAATACCTGGCGATCCTGCAGATTTTTTCTGACAATCTCGGCACTGATCTTCTTGTTTTTCTTCAGCTGCGACAGCACAAAGCTGGTGTTGGTTTCCAGAACACCCGGCCAGCTCTGGATGCGCGAAAGAAACTGCTCGAGCGAACCCGTGTTGTGGGTCATGACCTTCAGGATATGCGATCCCTCACCGGTCACGGAAAAGCACTCCATAATCTCATCCTCTTTCATGACATGTTCCATGAAAGACTTGTAATGCTTCGACGAATCGATCCTCACCCGGACAAATGCCTGAATGTCGAAACCCAGCGTCCTCTCGTCCACCTCCATGGTGAACCCGCGGATAATGCCGTTCTTCTGAAGCTTGTCAAGACGTTCGCTTACAGAGGGAATCGAAAGACCGACGACTTCGGCCAGCTCGCTCAAGCGCAGCCTGCCGTTCTCTCCGAGAGATTCGATAATTTTAAGGTCGATCAGATCAAGATGTCCGGACATAACAGAAGTGTATTTATTTCGCTTTTGTAGAAACTACACAAAAACAGGGAGTAAAAAAACTTTTATTCTTAAAAAATCACAGTTTTGCGGTTTTTATCCTAAAAAAATTAGGGCGAGGGCTCCGGGACAAAACACGAACAACGGATGAGAAAGCAGTTATTTTATCTTCTTGTCGTATTTTGTTACAATATACGGAGCAAAGGCGATCTCCACTGCTGCAATCTGATTTTTCCAGGTCATGACAGGCGAACAGAGCGATACCGGAACGTTTCCAGAGAACACACATACGAAGCCGGTTGAAAAGACCGGATTTCCTCCCGCCCCTCCGAGAGCGGCAATGGATGACCTCCGCTTCATCGTGAAGGAGTCCATCAGGCTCGGCGGCAGATTCATAACGGAACTTGACCGGTTGCTCTCCTCGCTCAGAAAATAAGCTCCGGGAGCGTGCTCTTTTCACATGCCGGAAGGCCCTGTTATTAAACGGAATAAGTAATTTTTATATTTGGCCTTTGATCCGGAACCCCTCCATTATCCTTAACGATTAATATCTGAACACGGTGAAAATAGCAATCTTTGGTGCAGGTGTAGCAGGACTGAGCGCAGCCATTGAACTGGTAGACCGGGGACATAGTGTAGAACTGTACGAAAAACGCAAGGTGCTGGGCGGAAAGGTCTCTGTCTGGAAAGACAGCGACGGCGATTCCATTGAATCGGGATTGCACATCGTTTTCGGCGGCTATGCGCAGCTTCAGCAGTACCTCAAAAAAGTCGGCGCTGCCGACAACTACCTCTGGAAAGAACACTCGCTCATCTATGCCGAACCGGACGGAAAGCAGTCGTTCTTCAAAAAAGCCAATCTCCCGAGCCCCTGGGCGGAAGTTGTTGGCGGCATGCAGGCCGATTTTCTCACCATGTGGGACAAGATCTCCCTTATCAGGGGACTCTACCCCGCACTTGCCGGCAACGAGGAGTATTTCCGCAGCCAGGACCATATGACCTATTCGGAGTGGCACCGTCTGAGAGGCGCATCGGAACACTCCCTGGAAAAACTCTGGCGAGCGATCGCGCTTGCCATGAACTTCATCGAGCCCAACGTCATCAGCGCCCGCCCGATGATTACCATATTCAAGTACTTCGGTACCGATTATGCCGCAACAAAATTCGCCTTTTTCCGGAAAAACCCAGGCGATTCGATGATCGAACCCATGCGCCAGTACATCCAGATGAAAGGCGGCAGAATTTTTGTGGATGCCAAGCTTAACCGTTTCGAACTCAACAGCGACGAAACCGTCAAGCAAGCGGTGCTTCAGGATGGCCAGAAAATCGAGGCCGACGCCTACATCTCGGCTCTTCCGGTACACAATATCAAGAACATCGTGCCGGGCGAGTGGTTTAATCATGCCTACTTCCGCAACCTGCACCAATTCGTCGGCAGCCCGGTCGCCAACTGCCAGCTCTGGTTCGACCGGAAAATCACCGCAACGGACAATCTCATGTTCTCGCAGGGCACCACCTTCGCCACCTTTGCCGACGTCTCGGTCACCTGCCCGGACGATTTCCAGAAAGGCATGGGCTCGGCACAGGGAGGAAGCGTCATGAGCCTTGTGCTTGCACCGGCCCACCAGCTGATGGATCTCCCCAACGAGGTGATCACCAGACTGGTGATGAAAGACATTCACGACCGCTTCCCGCTCTCGCGCGACGCAAGACTGCTGAAGTCCACCATCGTAAAAATCCCCCAGTCGGTCTACAAGGCCGTGCCTGACGTGGACAAGTTCCGCCCCGACCAGACAAGCCCCGTGAAAAATTTCTTTCTTGCGGGCGACTATACCTATCAGCGCTACCTCGCCTCGATGGAAGGCGCAGCCCTCAGCGGCAGGCAGGTGGCTGAAAAGGTCCATACCCGCCTCGGCGCCTGAACACAGAGCGAATCAGCCGGAACGGGAACCTGTTCGTCCCGTCATCTCTCGATTGAAGGGACGAATGGGACGAACAGGACAACAAGGACCCAAAGAACGAAAACCCGTTTTTGGGGTTAATTTCCTATGCTCGGGGGTACACCCTGAGCTACGGATATATCCGCTCCTGCGAAACCATCTTCTCCTGACTCCTGGCTACTGACTCGAACGTTTTCACGCACTCCCGGTGTTACAGAAAACAGTACGGCAATACCAACATCATCCCTTCATGACCATGCAGCCATCGCTTCACAAACGAAAAAGCGCTCTTGCCGACGGTACGGAACAGATCCGGGTGCTTGAAAAGACCGACTGCAGCATCCCCGCTTTCGCCTCGAAACTTGCCGAAGCCGGCATACAGCCTCTCCGGCCCGATGGAACCACCGTTCTGCAAGTCAATACAGGATATCGCTGCAACCTGCTCTGTCGCCACTGCCACGTTGACGGAGGACCCGACCGAAGTGAAATGATGAGCCGTGAAACCATGCTGCACTGCCTGGAAGCACTCCGGCGGAGCGGCATCCGCACGCTCGATATTACCGGAGGCGCGCCGGAGATGAACCCCGAACTTCCCTGGTTTATCCGGGAGGCGAGAAAAATCATGCCCGAGGGCGAGATTCTCGTGCGAACCAATCTGGTGATCCTCGTGGCCGGAACAAAATACCGGCACTATGGCGAGCTCTACCGTGATAACCGCGTTTCGATCATCGCGTCGCTTCCCTGCTACACCCGCGAAAACGTGGATGCCCAGCGCGGCGAAGGGGTGTTCGATAGCTCGATTGAGGCCCTGCAGATGCTGAACTCGCTGGGATATGGAACAGAAGGAAGCGGCCTCGCGCTGAACCTGGTATTCAATCCGGGAGGCCCCTCCCTGCCCGGCCAGCAGCAGGCGCTTGAAACCGACTATCACGGGAAGCTGCAAGAAGACTACGGCATAGGGTTCAGCCACCTCTACACCATCACCAACATGCCGGTCAGCCGTTTCCTCGAATCACTGCTCGAAGAGGGACGCTACTGCAGCTACATGCATCTGCTGGCCGGACACTTCAATCCCGACGCCGTGAAAAACCTCATGTGCCGCACCACGGTTTCTGTGGGCTGGGACGGCACCCTGTACGACTGCGACTTCAATCAGATGCTGGGGCTCCGGATGCGCGTTCCCGCGCCAGGCAACATCAGCGGATTCGACGAAGAGCGGCTCCGTGAACGCCTGATCGCCATCGGACAGCACTGCTACGGATGTACGGCGGGGGCGGGATCGAGCTGTCAGGGTTGCCTGCTGTGATCATGTTGCCGGATCGACTGAAAAACCATGAATATGCCCAATATGCCTGAAAACGGGAATCGGCTGCTCGCGGTACTGACCCGCAACCCGGTACCGGGCCGGGTCAAGACCCGGCTCGGTGCGGCTATCGGGTCCGAAAGCGCACTGCAGGTGTACCGGACGCTACGGGAGCATACCGCCGGGGTCGCAAGAGCATGCCATGCCGAGAAAGCCGTGTTCTATTCAGACGACATTCCAGGCCAGGACTGCTTTCTGGCGGCCGGCACATCGGCTTTCCTGCAGGAGGGCCTCGACTTCGGAGATCGCATGCACCATACCTTTACGACCGGCTTTTCCCTCGGCTTCCGACACGTCGTGCTTATCGGAACCGATTGCCCGGACATCGACCCTGGTATTATCGAGAGCGCCTTCAGGGCGCTCGAAAACCATGACGCCGTACTCGGACCGGCAAAAGACGGCGGGTTCTATCTTATAGGTTTGAACAGCACTCATCCCGAACTCTTTCTTGAGCGCTCCTGGAGTCACGGCAGGGTGCTGCAGGAAAGCATCGACTTGCTTGACAACACCGGAACGTCCTACACCCTGCTGCAGGAACTGCAGGACATCGACACCCTGGAGGATCTGAAACAGAGCCGGTTGTGGAATCCGGAAATACTGAAAAGCTCCGGCGGAGCGGCCTGACGGTAACGGAGGGAGCGAACCCTCTGAAAAACAATACAAATCTATTATGTCCGGTTCCGGCATCAGCATCGTCATCCCTACATACAATGAAGAGGCCGGCATCGCCCGGACGCTGGAAACCCTGCTCGCCGTCACCGCAAAATACGGCGACATGGAAATCATAGTCTGCGACGCGGGCAACGACCGGACGGCGGAGATCGTATCGGGCTTCCCCGTCGTGCTATGCCGCCCGGAAAAAGGACGAGCCCGGCAGATGAACGCGGGGGCGGCTCTGGCCCGCCATGACCTTCTCTATTTCCTGCACGCCGACACCCTGCCGCCGGAAAGTTTTGTCGATGACATTCTCGAAGCGGTTCGAAGCGGGAAAAAGGCGGGATGCTTTCAGATGCACTTCGACGATCCGCACCCCATCATGGCTCTCTTCGGCTGGTTCACCAGAATTCCCCTTCCCATCTGCCGCGGCGGCGACCAGTCGCTCTTCATCACCAGGGAGCTGTTCCTGTCCATCGGTGGATTCGACCCTGACATGCAGGTAATGGAGGATATCGACATCATCAGGCGCATCGAGGGCCGAAGCGCCTTTCACATCCTCGACAGTCACGTCGTCACCTCCGCCCGCAAGTACCACAGGAACGGCATGCTGCGCCTCCAGGCGATCTTCGGCGCCATTCATCTCATGTACGCCCTCGGGGCCGATCAGGAGAGCATTGTCCGCTACTACCACGATACTATCGAATCGTAACCCGCGGCAATGCGATACGGAAGAACCGGACAACAAAAAGCCCCGGCGATTGCGGGGCTCTGTGCGTGCATAAGCATGGTATGGTTATCTGCTTACGTCGATACCGGAAGAGTTGCTCCCTGTCGCATTAAGCACAAGGGTGCTGCCGGTTTTCGTCTCCTGCTGGTTATTGGCGCCTTTTATGGAACCCTTGTATGTAGTCGAGCAACCTGCCAGCACCACCAGCATGACCATTAATAGCGTATAGATTTTCATCGCCGTCTCCTGTTTTATGTTGGTTATAAAGTAACGTCAGGCCTTTTCAAAGGCCCTTGCACTCCGGTTCAGCCCGGTTTTTCGAATGGACGAAAAACACTCAGGGGCTGCAGCTCCCCGGCAGCACTTTTTTTTCGGGGAGCCAGCCTGCGGCATCAGTTTTGCCGCCAGTCTCAATCCTTGAACTTCTCGGCAGTATTGTGAACAGCCAGACGTAATGTAGCCAGAGCATTTTCCACACCATCCTTCAGCTT
>NZ_JBAWHG010000057.1:0-23275 GCF_049593655.1 Chlorobium sp. | reverse complement strand
GTACAAACACCGTGGGGTGGAGCAATTGGTAGCTCGTCGGGCTCATAACCCGAAGGTTGCAGGTTCAAGTCCTGTCCCCACCACCAGAAAAAGCCGCACAGCCCTGTGCGGCTTTTTTATTTGCCGGTTCGTACTCCTTTCCTGCCCGGCTCACCGGCCGTCCGCTGAACCGGATTTCATCATGTTCCGTCCTCATGACCCGCCAGACAATGACAAAGCCCCGGATCTCTGCCGGGGCTTTATGAAAAGGTTTCTCGTTGAAAGGCGGTTCACTCTGCCGGCTGGAGGGGAAGGCCGACGTTCTCCTTTATCATATCCTCGACGTTGTTGGCCGGGATGAAAAAACGGTTGAGCGGTGTGTCTTGCGTGGCATTGTGCAGAATTCCGCGAGCCGTGCTGGCGGTCAGGGTGGCCAGATGTCCGGCAAACTGTCTGGGGAGTATGAAGAGTTCCTTGTCGTTATCGGTGAAGAAACTCCATGAATCAGGATCGAAAGCGAAAATGCAGCCGGTTTCAATAGTGATGAACGGCATATCCTCCTGGAGGAAAACGTTTTTGAAGAGCACCTTGAGCAGCTTCTGGTTGTTGTCTATGCCGAAGTTCAGGCCGGCATTGATCTTGACCGGTTTGCTTTCTTCTATGTTTTCCGAAGAGAGATCGAGCTGTTCGGTCGTGATTTTCACAAGGGCAAAATTCACCCTGTTCTGGTTTGTGTCTGGCATGGATGTTTCGCGCAAGGGTTAAGAGGACAAATAGCGACAGCTTCAGGATTTTTTCGAAAGAGCGTCACCAAGATAGAGAATTTTCCGGAAAAAAGCACCGTGTCGTCCCGTTCGCCGTTGCCCTTATGAACCGCTTCGGGCGGTTTTTCTTGCATCATCGCATTCAAGCTGCGGAATCTGGCTGTACCTTCCGGATTTCAGTGCCTTCCGGATGTTTTTCAGCACCTCTGCCCTTGTCAGGGTATTGGCGCATGCCCGGATCTCACGGCAGAGGAAATAGGTGAAGGCGCCATGCCAGTTTCCCCCGATCTGGGCATCCGCACTGGTCTGATCGGCCTGGCATCCTGTCCAGAGAATGTGACGGATGGCTTCATTTTCAGCCAGAAGGTCCCGAAGACCCCGAGGTTTCAACGCCTCTGCCTGAAAGAAAGCGCGGATCGAAGGCGGTGAAAGGTAGCGGGGTTTGCGTTTGGCCGCGAAATCGACGGCCCGCAGCCCGGTTCCGCTGTGACAGGTATCGAAGAACGCTTCGAGGGTGACCTGTTCCGGAAGAGCGGCAAACAGAAGGTTCAGTTCATCATCGGTGATGATATGCCCGGCATGCCATCCTCCGCTCTCCTCAGCAAGATCGTAGGGGCAGAATGCCTCATCGGCAAGGTCCGGTTCATCGTTGCCGCTATCGGGCACCTGGGTGCCATGGCTGGAAAAACTGAAAACAAGATAATCGTACTTTCCGGCAACGGCTCCATCGACCATCTCCTGAAGCCTGGCCATGATGTTCCGCTTGGTTGCCTTCGAGTCGGTCAGGGTCGCCACGCTGCCCGGACTGAAACCGAAGTGGTCGGTAAGAAGTTTTTTCATCTCCCGTGCATCGTTCACGCAGCCGTTGAGTGTAGCCGAGGGGTAGTTGCGGAAGCGGTTTATCCCTACGCATAAAGCTTTTTTTGCCATTGTTGCAGATGGGTGTGGGCATTGTGTTGCCAGGGGCGCGCCGTTCTCTGGCGATCCTTCTTATTCGGGTCTGAAGGAAAATCTACGCATTTCAGGCTGAAATAAAAAAACGGAGGGCTCTCTATGGCCATCCCGGGCTCCATACCTTTTCCCGGAGAGCCGGAGGTTGGGAAACATGGTCCGGATGGTTATGTTAAGGGCTGATAGCCTCAGAAAAACCAAAGAGTCCGGAGCCAGATGCAGGAGTCACCCTTTCCCTGTCCTTTTGAGGCGGATGCGCCGCTCAGCGAAAAAAGCTATTACCGCATCGGCGGCCCTGCGAGGTTCTTCGCCCTGCCGGAGACGATCCGCCATATCGGCGACCTTTTGCTCTGGAACCGCGAACAGCGGCTGCCTCTTGCGGTTATGGGAAGCGGCAGCAACATGCTCTTTTCCGATGAGCCTTTTCCCGGGATTGTACTTTCCATGGAAAGGATGAACCGGATGTTCTGGATTTCCCGTGATGAGCTGTTCTGCGAGGCGGGAGCGGAAAATACGGCAATTGCCGCCGAACTTCTCGACAGAGGCCGGTCGGGAGGGGAGTGGCTGCACATGCTTCCCGGACGCATCGGCAGTACGGTGCGCATGAATGCGCGCTGTTTCGGAGGTGAAATATCCGGGGTGACCTCGGCAGTTGTAACCGTTGACCGGCTCGGCCGGGTGCAGTGGCGTCCGGCAGAAGGGGTGTTTCTCGGTTACAAGGAGACCTCCCTGATGCAGAACCGCCAGATCGTCGTCGCCGCCGTGCTTCGTTTTGCCGGCACGAAACCCGCCGGGGAGATTCGGGCCGAAATGGACCGATACGAGGCAGAGCGCCGCAGCCGCCATCATTTCGATTTCCCGAGCTGCGGCTCCACATTCAGGAACAACTACGATGCCGGTCGGCCGAGCGGTCGGATATTCGAAGAACTCGGCTTCAAGGGGGCGCGGGAAGGGGGAGCCGCGGTCAGCGACCACCATGCCAACTTCATTTTCAACACCGGAGGAGCCTCTTCATCCGATGTGCTTGTTCTTGCGGCGAAAATGAGAAAGGATGCCCGGGAAAAAGCCGGCGTGCCGCTCGAACTGGAAGTCGAATGCTCAGGGCTTTTCCGGAGAACGGAGCTTGAGGCGTGCGGCGTGCATTCACGGCCTGCCGCAGGGATGGACGGCAAGGCATGGGCGGGTCTGCTCTGGCAGCCGGGCGAGGATCCCGCAGAGGGAGGAGTGGTGGAGTGCTTTCCCGAAACGCTCCTGCAGGGCTGCCTGACCGGCTATTCCGGCACAGACCTGGCCTTTCCACCGGGGATCGGCATTCATGTCGAGCAGCTCGTTTGCCTCCGGGATGCCCGTCTGAATCCGTCGCAGCCGTTTCTGAAATGGACGACAGGGGCGGAGTCGGGAGCACTCTGGCAGGGCATCCCGGACGGCGGCATTTCAGTACCGGGAAGCTTTGCCGACGAGCTGTGGAAAAATCCGGTATCGGAACTCTTTATCGGGCAGGGGGAGTCCGGGCGCGGATACCTTGAATTCGAGATGCAGCCTTCGGGAAACTGGCTGGCACTGCGTTTCAGCGACCGGAGAGTAAGGGCTGCAGTATCCGGCAGGCTTTCCGGGGAGCCATGGACGGGGGATGTGGAGCGTTTCGTGCTTCCGGGAGCCTTCGGCATGACTTTTTCGTTCCGGCTTGTGGAGCCTTTTTTACAGCGCGACACCCTTTCGCTTCAGTGCTGTGCAGCGCCGGGAGAAGCTCGTTACGGATTGTTTCCATGGTGGAATGCCGCCGGAGAAAAACCCGATTTCCATCAGCCTGACCGGTTTTACCGGATCAGGCTCCGATAGCAGAATAAAGGCGGATGTTTTGTACATTACCGTAAAGACTCCGGGGTTTAAACCGGTTACCTAATTTCCTCCTACAGCATCCTGTTCCATGCCGAAGTATTTCAGTGCGATCTTTTCGTTCGTATTCCTGCTCATCCTGCTTCAGGGGTGTGATCTGTTTTTCGGAAAAACCGTTGAGGGCCGTCTCGATATGGAGGTCGCTCTCCGCGGGTTTTCGCTGGAACACGGGGTCGATATCGACAACAGGAATTTCATCGTGCAGGACGGTATAGCCTACGAGCTTGTCTTTCTTGCCGATACAAGGCTGAAGAACTTTTCGGCTTCATCCGAAGGCGTCGCCGTTCCGGTGCCCGCAGGACTTGGCGCCGTAAGACTTGAACCAGGAGCCCTGTACCGGGTAAAAGGCAAGCCGGGAACTACCGGTGAACGGTACCGGAATTTTCCCGTCATGCTTCTGCAGCTCCGCTCGATCGAATACCTCGGTTCAGGTAAAGGCGGCGACGGGCTGCATATCCGTTTTTAGCCTTACAGGTCTCCCGCAGGCATCCTTGCAACCTCGGCAGCGGTGAAAACCGGTCCCTCCTTGCAGATGTACACCGAACCGACATTGCATCTTCCGCATTTGCCGACGCCGCATTTCATGCGGTTTTCAAGCGTGGTATAGACATGCTCCTCATTGAAGCCGAGCTTTCCCAGAGAGATCAGGGTGAACTTGATCATTACCGGAGGCCCGCACAGCACGGCGACGCAGTTGTCCGGTGAAGGAGCGGCCTCTTCAAGCACCGAAGGTACGAATCCGACCCGGTGCTGCCAGTCAGGAGACTCTCCACCCGGATCGACCGTAAGAACCAGTTCGATATCGCTGCGATTCTGCCACTCTTCAAGCTCGTGCTTGTAGACCAGATCGGCGACGGTTCTTGCACCGTAGACGATGGTCACCCTGCCGAATTTGTCGCGCTGGTCGAGGCACGACCAGATAACGCTGCGAGTCGGCGGCAGGGCGATGCCGCCGGCGATGAAAAGAAGGTTTTTGCCGTAGAACTCCTCGATGGGAAACCGGTTGCCGTAGGGACCCCGGTAGGTTACCAGATCGCCTACCTCGGCACTGGCAAGCGAGGAGGTTACCCTTCCCGACTGGCGGAAGGTGCACTCGATATACTCTTTGCGGGTTTCCGGACTGGCTACGCAGAAGGTGCTTTCACCTTCGCCGAAGATGCCGTAAAGCCCGAACATGCCGGTGCGGTAGGTCTGTCTGAAGCGTTCGTGCTCGACCGGGTCCTGAAACTCCAGCCGCAACGTCTTGACGCCGGGAGCCTCGTCGCGCTTCCCGACGACGTTCATGATTGCCGGCCTGTAGATGTTCTCCTGTCCGTTCTGTGTATTGTCTGTCACTTCGATAATTTTGTTATCTCTTGCAAGGTTTCTGTTATGCCCATGTCAACGGGACACTCGCGGGTACATCGTCCGCATCCGCTGCAGCTGTTGAGGCTGAATTTTCCGGGAAAATAGTTGAATTTATGCATGATGCGCTGCCTCCACCTGGCTGATTGCGTCGAACGGGGATTGTGCCCCGAGGTGTGCATGGTAAAGAGCGCAAAGGAACAGCTGTCCCAGTTTTTTCTCCGTATTCCCGTATAGGTGTCGCCTTCATCCTGAAAATCGAAACAGTGGCAGGTCGGGCAGAGGAAGGTGCAGGTGCCGCAGCCGATGCAGCGCATCGATATCTCTTTCCAGAAATGGCTTTCAAAATTCTCCGGGTTCTGCAGCCACTCACGACAGGCTTCGAGATCGAATTTTACCGGCACGTCGGCCGGCGGCAGCGGCTTTGCGGCTTCCTTTTCCAGCAGCGCCTCTATGCGGCTCAGGGCTTCGCTTCCCCGCTGACTCAATTCCTCGACCAGCCATCCCCGGTTCCCCTCGAGCGGGCGGAGCAGGATATCCGATCCCAGGGTGCTGTCCGGAGCGAGCTTCAGTGAGGTACACATGCAGAATTCGTCAGCGGCCGTACAGGCGATCGTGACAATGACGGTTTCGTTTCTCCGCCTGAACCAGTAGGAGTCCTTGTAATCCCATCCGAAAAGGGGATCGTCGATGGCCATCGCCGAAGCGTCGCAGGGCCGGGCTCCGAAAACGATTCTCTGGCGTTCGGGGGGAAGATACTCTTCGGTATCGATCTGCTGCTTGCCGATCCGGTAGCGGAACATCGGCTCAGTCTGGGGAAAAAAGAGGTCCTTGAGGGTTCTGCCCGGCAGGATTGCGCCCAGATCAAGCTCATCGGCTTTTTCAATTGCAGCGAACTGTGATATGTTGTTTTTGCTTACAGGACCGATGACCTCGAAACCCGCAGCATGCCATCTGGTGATGCAGTCGTCGAGCCTGTCGCGTAAAAGGATTTTTGTCATACAGATTACTTAGAGGATAAAGGTCTCGGGATCGTCCTTTTTGAAACTTGCCAGCACCGGTTCCTGGGTGTGGCTCATGCCCGAGAAATAATCGAAAGCTTCAAGCACCTCCTGGGCCATTCTCCGGTTGATGAGCCGGAGCGGGATGTTGACGGGACAGGCCCGGTCGCATCCTCCGCATTCGACGCACCTGCCGGAAAGATGGAAAGCCCTCACCAGATTCCACTCGAAATTTCCCAGGGTGTGCGACGAGGTCTGCACCCATTGCGGCTGATTGTTGTCGACGATGCATCGCTTGCAGTAGCACATCGGGCAGACCTGACGGCAGGCGTAGCATTTGATGCATTTTGCGAATTCCGCCTGCCAGAACGCAAACCGTTCCTCAGGGGTCATCCCTTCGATTTTCTCGACCAGCTCCTGCTCTTCGGGAGTCGAACGACGCTCTTTCAGGGTGGAGATCAGGGCGGAGAAATCACTGACACTGCTGCCCTGGAGAGGGGTGAGCGAACCGTTTTCGTCACTGAAGCCGAGAATGACGATCTGAAGGGGGTCGAGCTGTGATTCGGCGGCAAGGATATTGACGCTTCGGATGCCCTCCGGCCGCAGAAAGATGCCGACTTTCTTTCTGTCGCTCAAAAGGCCTTCGCTGACAAGATATCCCGAAAGGTTCGCGTCGCAGGCCTGGTCAACCTGCAGCAGTCCGGCGTCTTCGGCCGAGCGGATAAACAGGGCCCGGCGCCGGTCGGGGGTCGAGCCGGCTCCGTAACCGATAATGATTTTCACTTCGCCCGATGCGAGCAGCTCCGCGGCTCTTTTTCTGTACTGTTCCTGTATACTCATTGCAGATGGTAAGAATTTAAAGCGAAACCGGAGCTTCGGTTTCATGGATCATGGCCTTGTACTGGTCGAACGGGCCGAGTTTGCGGATATCTTCGGTCAGGCTGCTGATGAGTTCGGCGAATTTTACCCCTTCGGCGGCGCTGATCCAGGAAAATCTGATCCGCTCGAGCGGAATGCCGGTGAAGTTCAGCAGGGCGCGGAACACCGTCCACCGCCGCCGCGCATGATAGTTGCCCTGAGTGAAATGGCAGTCGCCCGGATGGCAGCCGCTCACCAGCACGCCGTCTGCCCCTTTCTGCAGCGCCTTGAGAATGAACATCGGGCTGATCCTTCCCGTACAGGGAAGCCGCACCATGCGGATGTTAGGGGGGTATTTCAGGCGACTGGTGCCAGCGAGATCCGCTCCGGCATAAGTGCAGTAGGTACAGACAAAGGCAACGATTTTCGGTTCGAATGGTTCGCTCATACGTTCGGTTTGTTGGTTCGTTTTTTCCGCCCGGCTAAAGTCCCATGACTTCGGCGAATATCTGTTTTTCGGTGAACCCAGCCAGATCGATGCTGTTCGACCTGCAGAAGGTCACGCAGGTGCCGCATCCCTGGCAGAGACCCGGATTGATGAAGGCCACCCGCCTGATGATCTCCCCGGAACGGCTGAGAATATCCTTTTTTTCAATGGCATTGTACGGACAGGCCAGGGTGCATCCCCAGCAGCCCGAACAGGTCGATTCGTTGTTGACGGCGATTACCGGTTCGCGTTCGAGCTGGTTGTGGCTGAAGAGGCCGATCACCTTGCTTGCGCAGGCCGATGCCTGGGAAACCGAGTCCGGAATGTCCTTGGGCGACTGGCATGCACCGGCCAGAAAAATACCGGCAGTTGCGGTTTCGACAGGGCGGAGCTTGAGGTGGGCCTCGTTGTAGAAACCGTATTCGTCGCAGCCGATGCCGACAACTTTCGCGAACTCCCTTGCGTCGGGCTGCGGCGTTATGGCCGTAGCGAGCACCACCATGTCGGCGGCGATTTCAACGGGTTTTCCGAGCAGGGTATCGACACCGCGCACCATGAGCTTGCCGTTCTCCTTCCAGACCTTGCTGACGCGGCCCCTGAGGTAGGAGGCTTCATCCTCCTCGATGGCCCGGCGGGTGAATTCGTCGTACCCTTTGCCGGCTGCCCTGATATCCATGTAAAAAACATGGGCTTTGCCGCCGTCTACCTTGTGCGCATAGAGCATGGCGTGCTTGGCGGTGTACATGCAGCATATTTTCGAGCAGTACTTCACGCCTTTCGACGGATCCCTCGACCCGGCGCACTGGATAAAGACGATATTCCGGGGTTCCAGACCGTCGGAGGGGCGCAGGATTTTTCCCGCGGTCGGTCCGCTGGCCGAGGCGAGGCGTTCAAACTGCAGGCCGGTGATCACATCGGCATATTTTCCGTATCCGTACTCGCCGTACATGGCGGTGTTCTGAATCTGGAAACCTGTAGCCACGACAATGGCTCCTATTTCCAGGTCGAGAAACTCGTCCTGCATTTCGAAGTTGATGGCGTTCGTCTGGCAGAATTTCTGGCACACCTTGCACTTGCCGTTTTTGAAGAAGGTGCAGTGTTCCCTGTCGATAACCGGTATGTTCGGCACCGCCTGGGCAAAAGGGGTATAGATCGCCGGCCTTTTGCCGAGATTGCAGTCGAATTCATCGCTGATTTTTTTCAGCGGACACCTCTGGATGCAGTCGCCGCAGCCGGTGCAGGCTTTCATGTCGACGAAGCGGGATTTCTGCCGGATCCTGACCTTGAAGTTACCGATGAACCCTTCGACCTGTTCCACTTCGGAGTAGGTCAGGAGACGGATTTTCGGGTGCTGGGCGGCTTCCACCATTCTCGGGGTCATGATGCACTGCGAACAGTCGAGCGTGGGGAATGTTTCGGAAAGCTGCGCCATGTGGCCTCCAAGCGATGGCTCCCGTTCGACAAGCACCACCTCCTGACCGGCATCTGCGATATCGAGCGCGGCCTGAATGCCGGCTATGCCGCCTCCGATAACCAGTGCTCTCTTGGTTACGGGGACTTCGATAGGCTGCAGCTCGTTGTTCAGCTTGACCTTTTCGATAAGCGAGCGGGTGATTTCGATAGCCTTTTCGGTGGCCATATCCTGATCGGTGTGCACCCAGGAACACTGCTCCCGGATGTTGGCAATCTCGCACAGATAAGGGTTCAGTCCGGCCTCCGCACAGGCTTTCCGGAAGGTGGCCTCATGCATTCTCGGAGAGCATGCCGCCACGACGATCCCGGTCAGGCTGTGCTCCCTGATGGCTTTTTTCACGCTCTCCTGACCGGGATCGGAGCAGAAATACTTGTATTCGACTGAAACCGATACGCCAGGGTGGTCGTTCATGGCCGAAACGAGTCTGGTACAGTCTATTTTAGCGCCGATGTTTTCGCCGCAGTGACAGATGAAAACGCCTATTTTTGCCATTCTTTCGCTGATTATATAGATCGCCGTGCTGTGAGGCCGCACCGCTTGATTGTTTTCGACAAGGCAAAGCCGGACAGAAACTCACAACAGTTTTTTCCGGTTTGCGGTTTCAGTGACAAAACCCCTTGCCATCCGTCAATGCGGACCGGAACCCAAGGGGAAAAACAGGTTTTTTCCGTACGTATGGCATTGATCACAGTGGCGGGCAAGAAGACTTTATCTACCCTTGTCCAGGCTGGACGGCCATACCGAACCAGCCCGTTATTGCAGAATTATCCGGCATCGCATTTTCCGGTTACCGCCTGCCGAGCAGGTCGAGCGCGGGAACGAAGTGCTTTCCGACGGCAACCTCTTCGGGATCGGCACCGCATGCAACGGCTACAAGTTCCGAAATATAGTAAACCGGCATGGATTCAATATCCTCATACCGCTTTCTCATGCCCTCCTGCCGCATATCCAGATTGGCGTGGCAGAGCGGACAGGCCACTACGAAGGCCTTCGCGCCGTTTACCGCGGCATTTCGTGCGATGGAGTGCGTCAGGTCTTCGACCATTTCCTGCTGGGCAAGGGTCAGTCCCGCGCCGCAGCATTCTATCTTGAAGTCCCAGTCGACAGGAGTGCCTCCAAGTGTCGTGATGATCTGCTCCATCTTGAGCGGATTTTCCGGGTCGTCAAAACTCATCGCTTCCATCGGGCGGACCAGAAGGCATCCGTAGTAACAGGCCAGGCTCAGATCCTTGAGCGGACGCTTGACCCGTCTGGCCAGTTCTTCCTGGCTGTAACCTTCAAGCAGCTGGGTTACCCCGATGAATGCGGCTCTTCCGGTTGGTTCGATACCGGTTGCGCTTTTTACCTCGAGGCGCAGTTCCTCGGAATCGATGAGGGACCTGCGGGTGGTTACCTGACGGTTCTGGCATGCGGCGCATGGCGCAAGCACGTAATCCATGCCTGCGGCATCGGCAAGGGCCTGATTTCGCGCCGGAAGCAGAAGGCCGAGCCGGTGGCTGGTCGCATGGGCGGATGTTGCTCCGCAGCAGTTCCAGTCGGGAATTTCCTCGAGGCGGATATCGAGCAGTTCGCACATTTTCCTTACGGAAATGTCATACTCCCTGGCCGTGCCGCCGAGCGAACAGCCGGGGTAGTACCCTATGCTCATTCCGGGCCTGATGACGGGTGGCGGCTGAGGCGAAAACGTATTCTTTTTGGGCTTTCTTGCGGGAGCGGCGCCATGTCCCCCCTTTTCGGCAAGTTCGAAGATTTTTTCGATCTGCTCTTTGCCGCTGATTCCCTCCTTGCCGCTGAAGGCGGCAAGCGGATTGATTTTTCCCTCACGGATCATCTTGATGCCGGAGGAGGCGTCCTGCAGAAACGTACGGGTTCTCAGCTTGTAGCTGTTGACCAGCGAAAGCTCCTGGAGGCGACCGTGCTTGCGGATATTGTTCAGAAAAGAGGTGTGGAAAGCCGTAACAAGTTTTTTGGAGCGATCCTCTGAAACGATGCCGGTCTTGATGGCAATTTCCCTGAGCGCGTCCATGGTTGCGGCGATGTCCATGTTCTGCGGACATCTGGCCGTACAGGTCTGGCACCCAACGCAGTACCAGAGCGCGTTGCTCCGCATGGCTTCTTCGATATAGCCAGCCTGGACAAGCCGCATGATTTTCGTGGGAGGATTGTCCATGAACCCGCCCGCCGGGCATCCGGCAGTACATTTACCGCACTGATAGCAGCAGTTGTAGTCATTGCCGGTTGACTCTTCCAGCTGCTTTTTATAGGTATCGGTCGAGGAATGGTTGTGTTTTGACACCGGGTTACTTATTAGCGTGTTGAGGAGCGGATTTCAAAACGACACAAACGTAACATTGTAAGGAAAAAAAAAACAAAGTCCAATTAAGAGAGCGGATATGATCTCTTCAATAGCGATATTTCCCCTTGAATGATAGTTGTAGCCGTGTCTTTCGTGTACTATATTTCGAAAAAGACAAGCCGGAACAGCGTTCAAAATATCCAATTTTGCATCATTATTATACAAATAATCCCGATCATGCTTAAAGAGTTCAGAGAGTTTGTCCTTCGGGGCAATGTAGCCGATATGGCAGTTGGCATCATCATCGGCGGAGCTTTCGGAGCCATCGTCAATACACTGGTCTCCGATGTGCTCATGCCCCCGCTCGGCCTTCTGATAGGCGGTATCGATTTTTCCAATTTCTACCTCGTGCTCAAGGAAGGCGCCACGGCAGGTCCTTATGCGGCCCTTGCCGATGCCAAAGCCGCCGGGGCGGTCACCGTCAACTACGGCATCTTCCTGAACGCCCTCATCAGCTTTCTGATCATGGCCTTCGCGGTTTTCATGCTCATCAGGTCCCTGAACTCGATGCGGCCGAAGCCCGAAACGTCGGTGCCGCCTCCGGCCATGAAAGATTGTCCCTTCTGCTGCAGCTCCATTCCCGCTCAAGCCTCCCGCTGTCCGAGCTGTACCTCGCAGCTTGAAAAATAAAACCCGAACGGTATGGATATAAGCCTCTTTTTGCTTATGATATTTGCTTTACAAGCGGTTTCTGCGCCTTTGAATCTATTCGGTACGTAACCATGTTTGATGAAATCCAGTTTGAGAAAATAAAAAGGCTTCCCAAGTACGTTTTTGCCGCGGTCAATGAACTGAAAATGGCTGAACGGCGGGCGGGAGAGGATGTGATAGACTTTTCGATGGGCAACCCTGACGGGCCTACTCCACAGCATATCGTCGACAAGCTGGTGGAAAGCATCAACAAGCCCAGAACCCACGGCTACTCGGTTTCCAAGGGTATCTACAAACTTCGGGGCGCCGTTGGCGGCTGGTACCGCCGGAAATACAATGTCGATCTCGATCTTGACCGCGAGGTGCTCGTCACCATGGGTTCCAAGGAGGGGTATGTCCACCTGGTGCAGGCGATCACCAATCCCGGCGATCTGGCCATGGTGCCCGATCCCTGCTACCCGATCCATTCCCAGGCGTTCATTCTCGCCGGCGGCAATGTTCACCGCCTGAAGCTGGAGATGCTCGACGATTACCGTCTCGATGAGGATGCGTTTTTCGGCAACATCGAAAAGGCCCTCAGGGAATCCTCTCCGAAGCCGAAATACCTCGTGGTGAACTTTCCCAACAATCCCACCACGGCTACCGTCGAACTCGCTTTTTACGAGCGCCTGGTCGAACTGGCGCGGAAGGAGCGCTTCTACATCATCAGCGATATCGCCTATGCCGAAATAACCTTCGACGGTTATGTCACCCCATCCATTCTTCAGGTTCCCGGCGCGAAGGATGTCGCCGTGGAGAGCTACACCCTCTCGAAAACCTACAACATGGCCGGCTGGAGAGTAGGCTTCATGGTCGGCAACGCCAAGCTCATCGGCGCCCTTGAAAAGATCAAGAGCTGGCTTGATTACGGTACCTTCACGCCCATCCAGGTGGCTTCAACCATTGCGCTTACCGAGGACCAGAGCTGCGTTGCCGATATCTGCGACGTTTACCGCCGCCGCCGCGACGTGATGATCAAAAGCTTCGAGAATGCCGGATGGCCCATACTGCCCCCCAGGGCAAGCATGTTCGTGTGGGCTCGCATTCCGGAACATCTCCGGAGCATGGGCAGTCTCGAGTTCAGCAAGAAACTGCTTACCGAAGGGAAGGTTGCCGTCAGCCCCGGCATCGGCTTCGGTGCTTACGGAGACGAATATGTCCGCGTTGCCATGATCGAAAACGAGGAGCGTATCCGGCAGGCGGCGCGCAATATCCGCAAGTTCCTGAAAACCAGCGAATCCTGATACGGTTCATCGCTTCCGCGTATTCCTACTCTTCGATATCGAAAATCTCATGGATAGCCGCCGGGATGGCATCGAGTATGCCTCCGGCGGACACCAGGCTCGAAACCTCGTCGGCCAGGTCTCCGGCCCTGCCGTGAAACCACGCCGCCGCCGCCGCCGCATGGAGAATATCCGCGCCTTTTGCGGCGATGGCCGTAATCATGCCGGCCAGTACGTCACCCGATCCGGCCGTTGAGAGCGCCTCCGTTCCCGAATCGTTGAGCATCAGATCTCCTTCAGGGCCGGCAAGCACCGTCGGACGGCCTTTCAGAAGCAGGTTTACCCCGTTTCGCCGGGCAAATGCCGCTGCGAGCCCCAGCGGATCGGAGGCTATCCGCTCCGTTGTAATGCCACAGAGGCGGCTGAACTCTCCGTGGTGCGGTGTAAGCAGGGCATTGGCAAGGTGGTCGATACCGCCTTTGCCGAGATCGGCTTCCTGAAGCGCGAACAGGGCATCGGCATCGAGCACGAGTTTTTTTTCGGAAAATTCCGGTTTCCGGAGCAGTTCCCTTATGAATGCGATGGTTTCCGGTTTCCGGCCAAGTCCGCATCCGATGAGCACCGCATCCGCCCAGAGGGCTTTTTCAAGAATGGCGTCCATCTCCTGGTGGATGATGACCGCTTCAGGAGCAAATGCGTGCAGGACGCCTGCTCCGCCAGGGGGCAGTGCGGCGCAGACGTAGCCCGCTCCGGTTTTCAGGGCGGCTTTCACCGAAAGCAGGGCTGCGCCGAGCATGGAGGCCTCAGGGGAGTGCGAACCGGCGATAATGAGCACTTTGCCGTTCTGGTGCTTGGCCCCGGTGGGTTCTCTGAGCATGAACCGGGAGGCCGCATACTCGCGGTCGGTCAGGCGGCAGGTTCCGCGTTCGAGCAGAAATTCGGGAATCGATATGTCCGCCCTCCGTACTTCGCCGGAGAGCAGGGGGCCTTCGTTGAAAAAAAAACCTGTTTTCAGGAAAGCCATGGTGACGGTCATGTCTGCAAGCACGGCCGGGTCGGCAGCGAAGCCGGAGGTGGCGTCCAGGCCGGAGGGAATATCGATGGCGATAAGCGGTGAGTCGCTGCGCTGCCGGATACTGTTGAGCAGATCGATCCCTTCGGCAGCAGGGGAGAGCAGCGGCTGGAGGGGCTCGTCGATTTTCAGTCCGGTACCCAGCACCGCATCGACGAGGCCGTCGTACTCCCGCTCCATGACGTAAGGGAGCGCTTCGGCATGGTCCCTGAAGATGCGCAGCGGCCTTCCGCAGCGCTCCCGCAGTGCATAAAGCGTCTCCAGAGCGTTGCGATTCACGGGCGAGAGCGCCTCCTCCGGGTAGAGCAGCAGCAGGTCGACTTCGGCGCCGTGATTGAGCAGGTGGCGGGCGACGACCAGCGCGTCGCCGCCGTTGTTGCCCTTGCCGGCCACCACAAGAAAGAGTGCCCCCTGAAGATCGTCCCTGTCGAGCAGTTCCCTGATGCGGTCGGCCGTGCGTAAACCGGCAAGCTCCATGAGGCGGGTTTCCCCTATATGGAGCTCCTCGATAGCGGCCCGGTCGGCAGCGGCCATTCCGGCCGCGGTGACAACTGGAAGCATGAGCTGTTTCTCCCGTTACAGGGCAATCCCCTCTTTATATCGGAGCGGTTCCCCTACAGTTCGTCGAGATGCAGGGCTTTTTCGAGCGCATGATAGTAAGCTCCGGCCAGCTCTGCGGTTGTGAAGGATACGACGGTTTTTCCGTTGATGGCGATCGCCGCGTTCTTTTCCTGAACCTTGCCGATAACCCGGACCGGCACATTGAAGCGCACAGCCTCCTCGATCACCTCTTTTGCAGATTCCGGAGCGATACTCGCCAGCACCCTTCCCTGCGCTTCGGAGAAGAGATTCAGCTGTATGCGGAACGGATCCCTGGCGGCATCTTCAAGATCGACGTCAAAACCAAGATGGAGGGCTTCGTTCATGACGGCTTTTTCGGCCAGCGCGGTTACGAGTCCTCCGTCGGAGATGTCGTGAGCCGAGCGAAGCAGCTTTTTCGAGGCGAGAGAGACCAGGAGATCCTGCAGCTGTTTTTCATGCTGCAGATCGATATCCGGGGCATCCTGGCCGGGCGTGCCGTACTGCATGGTCAGGTATTCGGAGCCCTCAAGGCTCAGTTCGGGATCGCCGAAGAGCAGTATCGCATCGCCGGGGCTGACGAAGGTCGAACCCACAAGAAGGTCGATATCGTCGAGCAGGCCGATCATGCCGATGGTCGGGGTAGGGTAGATGGCGGTCCGTTCGCCGCCGATTGATGTCTCGTTGTAAAAACTAACATTACCGCCGGTTACCGGCGTATTGAATGTTCTGCAGGCCAGACCCATGCCTTCGACGGAAGTTTTGAACTGGAAGTATACTTCAGGTTTGTAGGGATTTCCGAAGTTCAGGCAGTTGGTTATGGCCAGAGGTCTGGCTCCCGAGCAGGCAATGTTGCGGGCACATTCGGCGACGGCTATTTTGCCCCCTTTCAGCGGGTTCAGGTAGACGTAACGGGCGTTGCAGTCGGTTTTCATGGCCAGGCCTTTTTTCGACCCCTTGATGCGGATAACGGCGGCATCGGAGGTTCCTGCGGCGGTGACGGTATTGGTCTGGACCATGGAATCGTACTGCCGGTAAACCCACTGCTTGCTGGCTATGCTCGGCCGCGAGAGCAGCGCAAGGCTGAGCGACCGAATGTCCAGGCGTTCGTCGGCAATCAGACCGGCTTTCGGGGTAGCCGGCTTTTTTTCCACCGCTTCCCGGATATAGACAGGCGCACCTCCTCCGAGAACCAGCGATTCGGCAGGTATTTCGGCCACAACCCGGCCGTGCTGCTTCACCCTGATCCGGTTGTCTGCCGTGACGCTTCCGATCACGACCGCCTGGACATCCCATTTCCGGTAGACGTCGATGATCCGCTCTTCGAATCCTTTTTCGGCCACCACCAGCATGCGCTCCTGCGATTCGGAAAGCATGATTTCGTACGCGCTCATGCCTTCTTCCCGGGCGGGCACCAGATCGAGATCGATCTCGATGCCGCCGGAACCTGTTTTTTCTATGCCGCGGGCGCTCATTTCGGAGGTCGAGCTGGTCAGACCGGCGGCGCCCATGTCCTGAAGGCCGACTACATAACCGGTGGCAATGGCTTCGAGGGTGGCTTCGAGCAGAAGCTTTTCGGCAAAAGGATCGCCCACCTGTACGCTCGGGCGTTTGTCTTCCGATGCTTCGCTGAGGTCTTCCGAGGCGAAGGTCGCTCCGTGAATGCCGTCCCTTCCGGTCGACGATCCCACGATCAGCACCGGATTGCCTTCTCCCTTGGCCGTGGCGCTGACGGTCTTGTGATGTTCGACAATGCCTACCGACATGGCGTTGACCAGGGGATTGCCGGTATAACACTCTTCAAAGTAGATCTCTCCGCCGACCGTCGGTACGCCGAAAGAGTTCCCGTAGTCGCCGATGCCCCTTACCACTCCGTCAACCAGGTAACGCACCCTGGGGTCCCTGGGGGAGCCGAACCGCAGGGAGTTCAGCGAAGCGACAGGACGGGCGCCCATGGTGAAAATGTCGCGGTGGATGCCTCCCACGCCCGTTGCCGCGCCCTGATAGGGTTCAACGGCGGAAGGGTGGTTGTGCGATTCGATTTTGAAGGCGACGGCAAGGTTGTCGCCGATATCCACCAGCCCGGCGTTCTCCTCGCCGGCTCCGGTCAGGAGAGCGGCCCCCTCTCTGGGCAGGGTTTTCAGTACGGCAATGGAGTTCTTGTAGCTGCAGTGCTCTGACCACATCACCGAAAAAATGCCGAGTTCGGTAAAGGTGGGGGTTCTTTTGAGAATATCGAGGATTTTCTGATACTCCTCGGCATTGAGACCATGTTCCAGGGCAAGCTGAAGGGTGACTTCGGGTTCAGTAGGTTTCATAGTGAACGGTGAGCGTTACAGGGCATCACAGCTGCTGGCCGTGACAGTTTTTATATTTTTTCCCGCTGCCGCAGGGGCAGAGGTCGTTACGTCCGGGTTTTTTCTCGGCTATGACCGGCTGCTGGGGACTCTCGGCGTCCATCGGCTCCGCCGCCCCCTCTTCGATCTGCTGATAGACGCTCTCGGCCGCCTGATGCTGGGCAACCAGTTTTTCGAGGCGCATGGCCTCTTTTTTCTGACGGGCCTCTATTTCCCTTGCTTCATCGGGATTGACAGGGAAGAGCTTGAAGGCCAGTGAAAGGGTTTCCTGCTCGATATCCTGCAAAAGACTCACGAAGAGGCGGAAAGCCTCCTGCTTGTACTCCAGCAGCGGGTCTTTCTGGCCATAGGCCCTCAGGTTGATGCCCTCCCGGAGGGAGTCGATCTCCCGGAGATGTTCACGCCACCGCTTGTCGATCACGCTGAGCACGGCATATTTTTCGATCTGTCCCATGATCTCCTGCGGAATCTCCGCCTCCTTGCGTTTATAGAAGGCGATAGCGGTATCATAGAGCCTGTCGGCGATTCCCCTGACGCCTTCGCGGTCATAGATGCCGTCTTCAGGACGGAACTCGACCGACAGTTCACGGAGTACCCGTTCCTCGAGTTCCGGGGCGTCAAATTCCTTGTCGTATTTTTTAACCACCAGATCGCAGTAGTCCCGAAGCAGGTCGAAAATATCTCCGGTCAGGCGGTCTTTCTGGAGCCCGTTTCGGCGGCGGGTGTAAATGACGTCGCGCTGCTGGTTCAGCACATCGTCGTATTCGAGCAGGCGCTTGCGGATGGCGAAGTTCTGCTCCTCCACCTTTTTCTGCGCCCGCTCGATCGATTTGGTGATCATGGAGTGCTCGATCACGTCACCCTCTTCATGGCCGAGCCGGTCCATGACGGAAATAACCCGGTCGGAACCGAACAGTCGCATGAGCTCGTCCTCAAGCGATACGAAAAACATCGTTTCGCCGGGATCTCCCTGGCGTCCCGCACGTCCGCGGAGCTGACGGTCGATACGCCGGGACTCGTGCCTTTCCGAGCCGAGAATGAACAGTCCTCCAAGTTCACGCACACCATCTCCCAGCTTGATATCGGTGCCTCGTCCGGCCATGTTCGTCGCAATGGTGACGGCGCCCTTCTGGCCTGCGCCGGCAACGATTTCGGCTTCCCGCTCGTGCTGTTTGGCGTTCAGCACACTGTGCACGATCCGTTTTGCGCGCAGCATTCTCGACAGGGTTTCCGAGACCTCGACACTGGCGGTGCCAACCAGTACGGGCTGACCTTTCTTCTGCAGTGCTTCGACCTTCGAGACAATGGCATTGTATTTTTCCCTGCGGGTCTTGTAGACCAGGTCATCCACATCCCTGCGGACAATAGGCCTGTTGGTGGGAATGACCACAACATCGAGTTTATAGATCTCGTAGAATTCCGAAGCTTCGGTTTCGGCCGTACCGGTCATGCCTGCCAGCTTTTTGTAAAGGCGGAAGAAATTCTGGATGGTAATGGTCGCCATGGTCTGCGTCTCGCCTTCGACCCTGACGTTTTCCTTGGCCTCGATGGCCTGGTGCAGCCCGTCACTGTAACGGCGGCCCGGCAGAATGCGCCCGGTAAACTCATCGACAATCATCACCTTGCCATCCTGCACCACATATTCGTCGTCACGCTCGAAAAGCGAATAGGCCTTGAGCAGCTGGCTTATGTTGTGCAGGCGCTCGGAACGGTCGGCAAAAAGACGGTAGACGGCGTCCTTCTGCTTGACCTTGTCGGCAGGGGTGAGTGCCGTGTTGCTTTCGATGACGGCAATTTCCGAACCGACATCGGGCAGCAGAAAGAGATCGCTGTCCTGATGGCTCAGGCGACTGAGAAACTCCCGTCCCTTGTCGGTAAGGTCGATGGTGCCGGCTTTTTCGTCAACGGCGAAAAAGAGCTCGTCGTCAACCTCGTGCATTCGGCTGGCATTGTCCTTGAGGTACTCGTTTTCCGTGCCCTGAACAAGTTTTGCCATACCCTGCTGCGAGAGCATCTTGATGAAGCGGCTGTTTTTCGGCTGACCGCGCTTGACCCGAAGAAGGGCAAGTCCGGCATCGAAGTCGCCCGGCTTCGCTTTTCCGGCGGAATCCTTCAGGGAGGCTTCCGCTTTGGACAGATAGCCCGCCACAAGCTGCTGCTGGTTTCGCACGATCTGCTCGATCCATGGCTTGATCTCCATGAACTTGCTGTCGTTGTCGGCATTGGGAACCGGTCCCGAAATGATAAGCGGGGTTCTTGCCTCGTCGATGAGCACGCTGTCGACCTCATCGACAATGGCAAAATAGAAATTGCGCTGCACCATCTCGTCAACGGTGCCTGCCATGTTGTCGCGCAGGTAGTCGAAGCCGAACTCGTTGTTCGTGCCGTAGGTTATATCGCAGTGGTACTGCTCACGGCGCTCGACAGGGTGCATGGTGTTGAGAATCACGCCCACCTTCAGCCCGTGAAACTCGAATACGGGAGTCATCCACTCCTTGTCGCGCTGGGCCAGATAGTCGTTGACCGTCACCACATGCACGCCGCGTCCGGTAAGAGCGTTCAGAAAGATCGGCAGGGTGGAGACAAGGGTTTTGCCCTCGCCGGTTGCCATTTCCGATATCCGTCCGGAGTGCAGCACCAGGCCGCCGACGAGCTGTACGTCATAGGGCACCATATCCCAGATCATTTCGCGTCCCATGACCTGATAGGAGTGGTTTTTCAGGCGCCGGCAGGTATCCTTGACGAGGGCGAAGGTTTCGGGAAGAATTTCGTCGAGCACTGAAACGGTGGCCTTTTCATAATCCCGGGTAAGGGTGTCGAGTTCGTCGTTGATGGCATCCGCCCTGTCAAGATCGATATCCGGATTGCCGAGTGCGGTTTCGAGTTCACGTCGTTTATCCTCGATGGGCTGAAGTTCGCTGCGTACCTTCCTGCGCAGTTCGGCGCCTTTCTTTTTCAGTTCATCGTCGGAAAGCGACTGAAATGAGGCCTGCAGTTCGTTGATGCGCTGGATGACAGGCTGTATTTTCTTAATGTCCTTATCGTGTTTCGATCCGAATATTTTCTCAAAAATTTTCAGCATTCTTTTTTCTTCGTTCTCGCTTGTGTTTCAGACTGGTTATGAAACGGGATAGATAATTGTTTTGTAAGGTATTGAATTACCGTCTGAGAAAAAAGACGTCCCCGAGAAAAAAAGCGGGGGAGAAGCGCAGTTCAGGCCTGTTTCACCTCCCCGGATCCCCGGTTCCGCCGCCGCGCCGCCGTATTCCGGAGCTTTAAGCGTCAAAATCATCCCGGCTCCGCAAAGTCCCGGCGTTATGGCAGGGTATTATGCCGTCCGCAGATGTCTGATTTTTCTGCGCCAGCAGTGGAAAAGCAGATGCCCGGCATACCCGGACAGTTCCGGTTTCAGGATGGTGCGGATATCCTCCTGAAGACGGAGATAGTTTTTTTCCGTCAGCGCATTCGAAGCCGTCCTGATGCCGAACCACTCGGCAAGATACTGCCGGACATGGGTGTCGATCGGAAATGCGTCGAAACGGCCGAGACCGAACAGGGCGATGCAGTCCGCGATTTTCGGACCTATGCCTTCAAAACCGCAGAGAGTCTCCCGTAACCGCTCGAGCGGGAGTTCTCCTGAACCCAGTTTCCCGAAATCCAGTCGGCCCGAAGCCGCAGCCCCGGCAACACGCTTTATGTTGACGGCCCTCCGGTAATTGTTGTTGGTACAGCTCTGCAGCAGCGGCGCCGGGGCAGCGGCAAGGGATGCGGGATCGGGGAAGCGGTAAAGGCGGTGTTTTTGTCCTCTGAACTCCATGGTACAGGGTGTGCCGAACCTCTCGCACAGGAGGGCAATCTGTCGCCGTATCAGCGTCATGCCGATACCCTGGGCACACATGAACGTTATGGTTGTTTCAAACGGATCCTGCCGAAGCAGTTTCAATCCCGAATACTCTTTCACCAGCGCTGCAACCACGGGGTACCGTTTTATGAATCGATCGTCGAACAGGTTCCGGTTGTCGATATCCATGGTTAAATAGGTTCGTAACCTTTCCGGAAGGGAAGCCCCTCCGATCTCGTCATCCGGTGAGTAAATTCTTATGACCTCATCGTCGAGCTGGCTGATAACTATGGGAGTGCCTTGAATTATTGATGAAAAGCAGTGCTCATGACCGTTGATTCTGTTCCATAAAAAAGACTGACCACTATACAGGGTATCCTCAATGTTGATTGCATATTTCGAACGCAATATCGAGTATTTATCAAGAATCATGTTGAATTTATATGATGCCGGAAATCATGAGAGCCTGTTATAAAAAACTTTTCTTTAAAAATACTTATTTAGTTGTAATAAAATTACTTGTATTTTGTTACATGAAAAATTTCTATTCTCTATAGCTTCGATTATGACGCATTTTTACTGTCCTCATTGCTGTTTTATCATTTTGATTTTACTGGTTTGTTTTTGCTTGTAAATACAATGATAAATCCTGATGCGATGATGAATTTAACGCTCGCACTATTCCGCATCAAGGTTGCGAAACCGAGATCATTACGGTGCTTTTCCTGGTTGATTAGCAGGTTAAGACTGGCTCGAATGATAATTGTTCATCGGAATATTTGGTTCCCCTGATTTCCGTACCGGGGCGGAAATAACAGGACCTCTCTTTGGGATATGCGCAGTTGTTTCAGGGGAAACCGCAGCCGTTCAGTGTGTCCTGAACCGGTCGTGTCGTGCTGTTGCGGCGCTTTCCGGAAAGGGGAGGGCAGTATCGGATCTGCAATCCCCTTTCATCCGTGCAGGGTGGACGGTGAGTGCTGAATGAGGCAAGCCGCAGAATCAGGTGGTTTCTGATTTCGTGCCGCATTCAGGACAGAATTTCGTGCCGGGCTCAAGCGCGACTCCGCATTCGGTGCAATGCTTTTTTTCATTGATTCTTGCGCCGCATTCAGGGCAGAATTTAGCGTTGGACTGCAGCGGTGCGCTGCATTGCGGGCACGTTGCGCGTATGCCCTCCCGCCAGCTCTTCTCCTCGAGCATGGTGCGGTCCCCCTCGGCCATCTTCGAGTGAGCCCAGATCTCTTCCACGGTCCGGCTGGACTGGGCTGCCGCCATTTCGACGCCCAGATCGGGTGAGCACTGCTTGCAGAGACCTTTCGGTTCATTCCAGCAGCTTTTCCTGCAGACCCAGGAAGAGCATCGGGGACACTGCACGAAATCCTGACGAAGTTCCTGCATGGCTTTTTCAAACGCTTCGTCATGAGCTTTTTCCCATGTGGCCGAGCGGGCTTTTTCGCCGAGATCGGCTACCTGCCCCAAAAAGCCGCCGAAAAAACTGCTTGCCGCATCAAGCGCGCTGGTTACGGTTCCGAGGGCCGATGCCTGAAACCTTGTCCGGTATCCTGTGCCGCACCGGTCGCAGTAAAATTCGAACTGGAATCCCTGATTGGTGCTCTGATCGGTGTAATTGCGAGTGAATTGTATTTTTGTCACGGCTTATAGGGGTTTCGGTTAAAAAAAACTGCGCTTGCCGTTTCGCCCGGGCCTCTTTTTCAGCCCAGCTGCCGGAAGCAGCCAAGCAGCGAATCCTGCGGCGCCTCTTCGGCTCTGATCAGTTCAAAGGTACGGTTCTGCGCTTCGGGAGCAACGAGCGACAGCACGGCGATCTCGGCCAGGTCGCTGCGATCTGTAGAGCCGGTTGTTATCCGGTCGCCGGTATCGAGCACCAGCCGGTGCTGCAGTGGCGGGCCGTCAAGCAGGCCTCCGGGGCGAATGACCGTAAAGGAGCGCCCCGAACCGGTGAACAGCCGCCGAACTCCGTTTTCGCCCTCGAGCTTCATGTCGAGCACCCGTCCATATTTGTTGAGCGGATGTTCAGGTCTGGTAACGGCAAGCGAACTGATGAGAATGAAGGTTGTAACCCCCGCAGCTTTGGCCAGCGTCGCAAGCCGTATGACCGCATCGCGATCGATCGCCGATGGAGGAGGCGCTTCAAGATCCATGACATTGCTGCCCAGGGCGCAGATGACGGCATTCATGTGCCGGCAAGCCGCAACGATCTCCTGCTCGTGCTCCGCGCTGCCAATGGTGAGCCTGTCGGTCACTTCAGGACCGAATTTTTCCAGGGCTTTTTCTCCGGAGCGCACAAAAAGGCGGAAATCGAAGCCGTAGTGCTGCAGCCTTTTTACCACCCACTGGCCGGTTCTTCCGGTAGCTCCGGCGACGAGCACGGTTCCTGAATAG
>NZ_JBAWHG010000056.1:0-23678 GCF_049593655.1 Chlorobium sp. | reverse complement strand
AACATGCGCGCGTCGAGCCGCAGCTTCACTCCGGAGGAGTTGCCCGAAGTTGCCAAAGCCTGCAGCGAACATGGAGCGAAGTCGTACCTTGCGCTCAATACGCTGATCTACGATAACGAGATAGCGGGCATGCACGAAACCGTAATTGCCGCTAAAGCCGCCGGTATCGACGCGGTGATCTGCTGGGACATGGCGGTGATCGAGGCGTGCCGCACAGTGGCAATGCCCTTCCACCTCTCCACCCAGGCGTCAGTCAGCAACTACGCCGCCGTAAAGCACTACGCGGCTCTCGGGGCCGCGATGATCGTCCTCGCGCGCGAGCTTACGATCGAACAGATAAAATCCATTACCGATGCAATAAAAAGGGATGATCTGCCGGTAAAGATCGAGTGTTTCGTGCACGGCGCCATGTGCGTTGCCGTATCGGGACGATGCTTCATGTCGCAGGATCTCTTCGGCCGCTCGGCCAACCGGGGTGAATGCCTGCAGCCGTGCCGGCGGAAATACCGCGTTACCGATACGGACGAGAAGTTCGAATTCGATCTCGGTGAGGATTACGTAATGAGCCCGAAAGATCTCTGTGCCATAGAATTCATCGACGAACTTGTCGAGGCCGGCATTACCGGATTCAAGATCGAAGGACGCAACCGCAGCCCGGAGTACGTGCAGCTCGCCACGGCATCCTACCGCAGGGCAATCGACGCATGCATGAGCGAAGAAAACGCCCCTGAAGGGCGTCTGCGATACAGAAAAACCGCAGAAACCCTGAAGGAAGAGCTTGCCCGGGTCTACAACCGGGGATTCTCCGGCGGATTCTATTTCGGACAGCCTTTCGAAGCCTGGGCGAAACGGTACGGATCACTCGGTACCGAAAAGAAAACCTATATCGGCATCGTTGAGAAATACTGGCCGAAAGCCGGTGTAGCTGAAATCCTGATCCATGCGCGCGGTCTGCAGTCGGGCGAAACCCTCTCGATCCAGGGACCTGAAAGCGGCCTCGTGCGATTCGATGATGCCCGGTTCTACTGCAGCGAAGCCCCTGCCGAACAGGCCGGAAAAGGCGACCTCGTCACCATCAAATGCGACCGCGTCCGCAAGGGCGACAAGGTGTATGTTATTGAATAGCGGTGAGCGGTGGGCCAGTAGCTCCGCAGGAGCGGCATGCCGGTAGCTCGGGGGGCAACCCAGGGATAGGGTGCCACCCTACACACCGGTTTTTTTCGCCCCTTTCATCCATTATCTCCTTTTAGTCCCGGTCCCGTTACTTTAAGGATTCGCAAAATCCCTCAGCACAGCTTGCTTTGCGGGACTGCTTTTCCTTAACTTGCCGTATGGCCTCCCGTAAGCCAATAAGCCAAATCTCATTCGCCCCGTTCAGGCAAACGGTAAACTGAGGAGCCGGCAATCATGATCTACAGAGTCATTTCCAAACCGGAGTTCAGAAGTTTCATCGACGCTCTGGTAAAGGCAAACAGTTCGTTCGGCCCTCGCCGGGTGGACACGGCGGCCAATGGGGATCCGGTCTACCAGTTCATGCCGGTGGGCTCGGCGGATGACATCGAGTTCGATTACACCACAACAGCATCGTCGGCCAAGCATTTTTTTCTTCCGTTTTCCGAAGAACTCTCCCGCTTCTGCTTTCACGAGCGCGACTGGGAGCAGAAAATCTCCTACGAGGCCCAGCCAGTCGTACTCATAGGCCTGAGGGCCTGCGACATCAGCGCATTGAACATTCTCGACGACGTGCTGCTCAAAGGCAACTACCCATCGCCCTACTATCTGGCAAAGCGCAAGAACACCTTCGTGATCGGCATGGACCATCTGCCGCTCCCCGGCTGTTTCTGCAAATCTCTTGCCCACCATACGGTTTCGACCGGCTTCAATCTCTTCTGTTCGGACATCGGGGAGAAATACTACCTCTCGATCAACTCTTCGAAAGCGTTCAACTACCTCAAGGATTTCCAGACCGAAGAACCATCCTACGAAGACAACTGCCTTCTTACCGAGCGGCGCAAGCTTATCAGCCGCAGCTTTCAGACCGAGGTTGACGTCACCAGCCTGCCGAGCATTCTCGACATCGAGTTCGACTCCCCTGTATGGGAAAAATGGGGAACGAAGTGCCTGAACTGCGGCACCTGCGCCATGGTCTGCCCCTCCTGCTACTGTTACTCGGTCGAGGAGCGCTTCGACATCGACCTGAAAGGAGCTTCACGCAACCGGAAGCTCTACTCCTGCAATCTGGTCGATTTTGCCGTGGTGGCAGGAGGACACAACTTCCGCCCCAAGAACGGCGACCGTCTGAAATACCGCTACTACCACCAGCACCGCGGTTTTGCCGAAAACGGCAACCAGCAGATCTGCGTGGGCTGCAACCGGTGCGGCAGGGCATGCCTTGCAGGCATCAACCCCAGGGATGTGATCAACGACCTCAGAATGGAGAAGGATTCATGCATGATATGCGTTTCGCAATCCCCCGGCAGGACCTGAACCGTGAGGCCTTCGCCTCGTCGGTTCCGGATTTCAACCGGAAATCAGAGATCATGAAAACCGATACCGGCTACAAGTGCCGCATAACCAACATCATCAGCCTGACCGATCAGGAAATGCTGTTTCAGCTCCGCATTGCCGACCCTCGCGAACGCAGCATTTTCCGGTTCAAACCGGGCCAGTTCCTCATGCTCGAACTGCCGGGTTACGGCGACGTACCGATCTCCATATCGAGTTCCAACAGCAACCACGAGTTCATCGAGCTTTGCATCCGTAATGCCGGACACGTCACTTCGGCGCTCTTCAGAACGGAACCCGGCATGCATGTAGCCATCAGAGGCCCGTTCGGGTCGTCATTTCCCATGGACGAGATGGCAGGCCACCATGTGCTGCTCATTGCCGGAGGACTCGGCATCGCGCCGCTCCGGGCGCCGCTCTTCTGGATCAACGAACACCGCGACCGCTTCAGGGAGGTTCACCTGCTCTACGGAGCCAGAGAACCCTCCCAGCTCCTTTTCTCCTACCAGTTCGAGGAGTGGAAAGCGATCAGCCATATCCAGCTGCACACGATCGTCGAGCAGGCCGGTCCGGAATGGAAAGGAGAAACCGGTATGATCACCCGGCTGTTCGACAATGTTTCCATCGAAGCGCAGAACACCTATGCCATCGTATGCGGCCCGCCCGTCATGTTCAAATTTGTCTGCAGTCACCTCGACCGGCTCGGCATACCCATGAACCGGATGTTCGTTTCGCTTGAACGGCGAATGCACTGCGGTATGGGCAAGTGCTGCCGCTGCATGGTGGGTTCAACCTTCACCTGCATCGACGGACCGGTTTTCGACTACTGGTCGGTCATGAACCTCAAAGAGGCCATTTGAAGCTGCTGCCCTATGAAGAACCCGGTATACACATTCGAAAAACTGAAATTCGCCTCGTTCGAATTCACCTGCTGCGAAGGGTGCCAGCTGCAGCTTGCTAACCGCGAAGCGTCGCTCGAGGCATTTTTCAGCCTGCTCGATGTCAGAACGTTCAGGGAAATTTCCTCGGAAAAACATGACGACTACGACATCGCCTTCGTGGAGGGGAGCATCAGCCGCAGCGACGAAATCGAACGGCTTCTGGCTATTCGCCGCCAGGCGAAAACGCTTGTCGCATTCGGAACGTGCGCCTGTTTCGGGGGGGTCAACAGCCTGAAAAACCGTTTCCCCATCAAAGAAAGCATTGCGGAGGTATACGACGGTCTGCCGGTTGAAACCCTGCCTGTGCGCAAAATCAGCGATATCGTCAAGGTCGATCTCTCCATCCCCGGGTGCCCGGTCGCCAAGGAGGAGATCGAAAGAATTGTGGTGAACCTGGTAACCGGATCGCTTCCGGCAATGCCGAAATACCCGGTCTGCGTGGAGTGCAAGGAGCGCCTGAACACCTGCCTTTTCGATCTCGGGGAAATCTGCCTTGGTCCGGTTACCCGTGCCGGGTGCAGTGCGGTCTGCACCTCAGGAAAAACCCCCTGCCTTGGCTGCAGGGGACCGGCGGAGGACAGCAACTTTCCGGCATTCATGGAACTGGTGAAAGAGCGCGGGCTCAGTCGGCGGGACCTTCAGGAGAAACTCGGTTTCTATAACGCATTTGAAGCCTATACCGTCCATGAAACGTGACTGCTCGATCGATATCCGCCATCTGACAAGGGTTGAAGGCCACGGCAATATCCTGATCAGGATCAGCGGAGGAAAACTCGTGGAAGCCCGGTGGGCGGTTGTGGAAACCCCGAGATTCTTCGAAGTGATGGTAAAAGGCATGAGCGCCGAACGGGTGCCGTTCCTCACCTCGCGAATCTGCGGCATCTGTTCGATCAGCCACGCCCTTGCAAGCATCAGGGCGCTCGAACGGGCCATGCAGGTAACGCCTCCTCCCGCCGCCGAAGCCGTGAGACTGCTGGCCATGCACGGCGAAACCCTGCAGAGTCATGCCCTGCACCTTTTCTTTCTTGCCCTGCCCGACTTTGCCGGCACACCGGGCATACTGCCGCTGCTGGAATCGCACCCGGAACTGGTAAGGGCAGGACTGCATCTCAAGGAACTCGGCAACGAAATCAGCACCGTCACCGCCGGACGGTGCACCCACCCGGTCAGCCTCGTGCTGGGCGGGCTCAGCAAGGCGCCCGACAGGAAGCACCTGCAGCAGCTCCTCGACATAATCGGTGAACGGAAGTCTGCGCTCGAAGTTGCCTGCGATTTCTTCGCTTCGCTCGATATTCCGCAGTTCGAGCGGGAAACCGAATTCATTTCGCTCCATAACGGATCGACCTATCCCTTCATCGGCGGAGAACTGGTTTCCACAGACGGAGTCAGGCGAAGTGAAAACGATTACCTCCTGATGACCAACGAGTACCTCACGGAGTTCTCCACATCCAAATTCACCCGCTGCAGCCGGGAATCGTCGGCAGCAGGCGCGCTCGCCCGCTTCAACAACAACAGCGCATTCCTGCACCCCGAAGCGAAAAAAGCTGCCGAAAAGCTCGGGCTCCGTAAGGTTTCGCACAACCCCTTCATGAACAATATCGCGCGCCTCGCAGAGTGCGTGCACATCCTCTACGATGCGGAAGCGCTCATAGAACAGCTCCTCGGCACGAATCTGCAGGAGATACGCACGCACTTCACCCCGAAAGCGGGCAGCGCAACCGGAGCCGTCGAAGCTCCGCGCGGCATTCTCTACCACCATCTGGAAACCGATGAGGAAGGCAGGGTCACGAAGGCTGACTGCATCATCCCCACAACGCAGAACAACGCCAACATCCATTTCGACCTGCATGCACTTGCCCTGCAGTCGCTCGAAGAGGGAAAAACCGATCGGGAAATCGAAAAGCTCGCCGAAATGCTGGTACGCTCTTATGATCCCTGCATCTCATGCTCGGTGCATTAGTGGGTTTTGTCAGAACTCGAAGCGCTTCAGCATCATGCCGGTCAGTTCGGCAAGTTTCTTTCTGGCCCCAGGATCTCCGGCGACCGGTGAGTGGCGTGCAGGCCGGAGGTTCTCGAAATACTCGCCGTTACAGCCGCCCCGTGCAATCTCCATGACCGTCCCGTACACCTCTTCGCCACCACAAGCCCCTATTCCGTCAGTGCTGCAGGTTATGCATAGTATCGCTCTTCACTTCCTCAGCTTCCAGACAAAACGGATACCTGCAACAATCGCCGCGCCGGCAAAAAGGAACGGCCAGAGGGAGATGGCTCCGAGCAGGAACGTGAGGAAGTTGTTCCACCCCTCGCTGAAGGCCAGGCCGAAGCGGGACGCAAAGCCCTGCATTTCGGGTTTGAGCTGGTAGAAGGTGATCGTAAGCGTGCTGAGGCCGATACGGTTCCGGAGGTATTTCAGACGTCCTTCGAGCGACTCGATTTCGGCGCGTACCTCTGCGATGTACTTTTCGGTTTCGAGCACGTCGCGCACCGAAGCGGCTTTCGCCAGAAGGGCGATATAGCGCTCCTCCGTGGCTTTCTTGACCTTGAGACGCTGCGAGACGTCGATGAACTCCTCGGTCACGTCGGTAGCGGTTACCGACTTGCTGTCGAAGCGGACAACGCCTTTTTCAAAATCGGCGAGAAAAGCATCGAACCTGTCGGCGGGAATCCTCAGCGTCATGCGCTGCTCGATGCGGTCCGATCCCTTGTACTGCTCGTCATTGGAAACATATGCATTGTGACGCCTGGCAAGGCTCTCTATCCATGTTTTCGTCTTTTTGAGATCGGAGGTCTCGAACACGGCCTGTCCTTCGCGGATTATCTGCTGGGCAACCTGCGGGATTGCGGTCGGCTGCGTCGATCCGGAGCTCCTTTCCCCTGCTGCGACCTCGGGAGAAGGCGCAGCAGGCGACTCGGCTGCCACCCTGCTCTCCACTGCCGATCCGGCTGCCGGCATGTCGGACGTCGCAGCCCCGTAGCGCCGGCCCTCCGCACCGCAGGCCGCGACGGCGAGCAGGAGAAGCATCAAAACAAAAAATGTTGCTGGAGTTTTCATGAGTGGAAAGGCGAAAGCAGTTGACTTTCCGATTAGTAACGGGTAAACAGGAAAACCGCCGGGAGCGGTTCTTTATCAGCGCCAGAGGAGCGACATGCTGCCAGCGCAGGGTGAACCCCTGCAAAGCAGCCGAGCCGCTCCCGGCGGTTTTACCTATGCAATCTCGACCAGCTCTATCTCGAAGGTCAACTGCTGGCCGGCAAGCGGATGGTTGGCGTCGAGCGTGACCTCCGTCTCCGACAGATCGACGATCATCACGATAGCCTGCTGCCCGTCGGCAAGACCGACCTGAAGCTGCTGGCCGATTTCGAGTTCCATATCGGCGGGAAAGCGTTCGCGAGCGACCGGCGTTACCAGTTCCGCGCTGTGCGGGCCGTATGCGTCATCCGGCTCTATTACCGTAGTGCGTACCTGACCGGGCTCCATGCCGAGCACGGCAATATCGAATCCGGGAATAACCTGCCCGCCCCCGATGGTGAACTGCAGCGGATCGCGGTTGGCCGACGTATCGAACATGGCGCCGTCGTCGAGCGTGCCGGTGTAGTGGACTTTTACGGTATCTCCCTGTTTGGCTTGAGCCATATGTACTCTCCTTTTAAAACAATGATCGAAATTTTTCATACGGTGCCGAACCATCACCGGTAGCTTTTGTAACAGCAATGCTCACGACAGCTTCAAAGCTATGGAAAAAAGAACAAAAAACACACCGGGAAAAACCCTCAGGCAATTTCGTCGATCCCCGCAGCAGATGCGCCCGCACCGCTCTGATCCATTTCCATGCGCATTTTCGGCAGACCGCCGGGATAGTCTTTTCCGATGAACGAGACAAGCTGCTCACGCACAAAACTCCGCAGCTCCCAGACATCGGCAGAATTCCTGCCGCTCACCAGCGCCCGGATCTCCACCGACTTGTCCGTCGTATTGGTCACGTGCATTTTCACCACCCTGCCGTCCCACAGCGGCGTCGAAGCCACAATCCGTTCGAGTTCCCTGCGGATCTCATCCGGAGGAACGTTGTAGTCGGTGTACAGGTAAACCGTGCCGAGCAGCGCAGTGGAATTACGCGACCAGTTCTCGAACGGCCGGTCGATAAACCAGGTGATCGGCGCGATCATCCGCCGCTCATCCCACAGTTTCACCACGACATAGGTAAGCGTTATCTCCTCGATTCTTCCCTGTTCACCTTCGACAACGACAATATCGTCTATCCTGATCGGCTGGGTGATGGCAATCTGGATCCCGGCAATCAGGGTGCCGAGGCTCTTCTGCGCGGCAAAACCGAGAATCACACCGGCAATACCGGCGGAAGCGAGAATGCTCAGACCAACCTGGCGGACGGTATCGAAGCTCATCAGTACGCCTGAAACGGCAAACAGCACAATGAGCACATTGAGGATTTTCCGGGCAAGACTTACATGGGTGGCGATTTTCCGGGACTCCTCGCTCTGAGACGAGGAGGTAGGATAGTGCTGCAGCATGAACTGCTCGACGACCATGATAAGACGCATCAGCAGCCACGCAAATTCGATGATGGACGCGATAAGCAGGGCGTGACGGAGCAGCTCCTTCAGGTCAGTCGAAAGCGGCATGTAGTGCAGCAACGCACCGAGGCCGATAAGGACGGTAAAGAGCCTGAAAGGCCAGGCCAGCAGTTCAAAAGGAACAGCACGCTCCTTTATCGATGCCCGGATCCGGATAATGGCCTTTTTGAAAACCAAGTTCGCAAGAAAAAAGAAAAGCAGGGAGAGCGGAACAATCAGCAAGGGCACCAGATAGGTGCCCTGCATGAAATCGCGGAATAATTCGGATGTGTTCATCGGTTCGGATTCTTACGAGGACATGACTATCCTTTCAGTCGTTCATATTCGCTTTTCGAACGAATCACACAATCCTCAATAGCCATACCGCCGAAATAGTTGCCGCAGAGAAGCAGGTTCTTTTTGTCCTCAAGCATGGTATTGATTTTTTCAAGCCACTGAAAATGAGTCATGCGAAGCGACGGCACCGTATTGATTCTGTTAACGCTGTGCACTATGTTCGACATGCTGACGCCCAGAGTGCTGGTGATGCACTCCCTTTTGGTTTTTTCATCAAGTCCCGGCCTGAAATGGAAGGCAAACCCGCGGTAACTGTCGTCAGGCACGGTATCGCGTGAAACAGCGGAAAAAAACACATCGCCCGGAGATATGACGGCAGCAACAGGCTTGAGGTTTATATGCTCCTTCCCTGCAATCACCCCGACTGAATCGACCGTAGCGGCCTTCAGCTGGCCGAGATGATTGGCGATATCAGGGTTGACGTCCCTGAGCAGGTTCGACGAAACCGCCGAAGGCATGGCAAGCGCAAGCGTCGAAGCGATGAACTCATCGCCGCCGGCAGTTCTTATGAAATACTTCCCGTTTTCAAGCCTCACGCCAAGCACCTCGGTACCGGTAAAAATATTGAGGCCACGCTGTGCTGCAATAGCGAAGGCCACGCTTTGCAGGCCATCTTTGAAGGTATAGTTTTTAAGCACACCCTTTCGTTTCTCGCGGCTCTTGAACATCATTTCGGCAGGAAAATCATCGGTCGGCTGCGAGGGCACGGCATTGAAAAAGTGGCTGAGGACGTCACGGTAGTTCTGCTCGCCCACGATCTTCGAGTAATAGGACTTCACGCTCTGGCCGGTCTTCTTCAGCTTGAAGAGGTTCGGAACCGACATGAGCAGCTCGGGAATGGAGAGCTGCGAAACGATGGACTTGATCTGGCCATCGATCATGAGCGAAAACGGCACCTTCGCCCTCGGAATGATGGTGTCCGTGACCCCGCACCCTTCAATGATATCGAGAAGATTCTGGTAGGAGCTGTAACAGGTATGCGCTCCGAGTTCAAGCCAGAAGTTTTTTCCTGAAGATGCATATTTCGAAGAAGCGAACGAACCGCCGACCTCGCTGTTCTTTTCAAGCAGAGCGGTCTTCATCCCTCCTTTGATACAGTAATAGGCAAGACTCAAACCGCTGATACCACCGCCGACGACAACAACATCATGTTCCTTCATGGCAGAAAAAAATTCATAGGATATAAAAAAACCGATTGTGCCTGACAGGCTCCGTTACAGAAACTGCTTCAGCATCACCTTCCGGGACAATTTAGCTAAAACTGAAACCGAAAAGAACTCTGCTGAAAAAATCGGTTGCTGAACCTGAAATAATGCGGAAACCGCAAAGGCTCAGGAACCGGTTATTGCCGATCTTCGCCGTCGCGATAGTTCTGTGCATAGCGCACGTAGTTCTCCGGCGACTCTTCTATATTCCTCCGCTCGGCATCGGTAATGGGACGAATCACCTTTGCCGGCACTCCGGCAACCAGCATGCCGGAAGGCACCGTAAACCCCTGTTTCACCAGCGAACCCGCGGCGACAACCGAGTAGGGCTCCACCACGCAATCGTCAAGGAGCACCGCGCCCATGCCGATCAGCACAAAATCCTTCACCGTGCAGGCATGCAGCACGGCTCCATGACCTATGGTCACGGAGTTGCCGATGACAAGCGGCCCGGTATCGTGCGTGACATGCAGGGTCACGTTATCCTGAACGCTGCACTTTTCTCCGATGCGTATCGGACAGACGTCGCCACGCACCACCGCGTTGAACCAGATGCTCGACTGCGCACCGATATGCACATCGCCGATCACAAATGCACCGTCAGTCATGAACACCGACTCATGAACCACCGGCCATACTCCCCTGTAAGGCATTATTTTTCCCATAAACGTACCTGATTGTAAACCTGAATGCTGCTTTTCCTCTTTTTATGATAGTTCAAGAGCCGGGAACTTCATAATTTCGAATGTAACATAACAGGAGAAACCGGAATTGAAGCGCCAGCGGATCCGCAGGGCAGTTTCCGTCTATCCTTCAAATCAATGCGATTTTATGCCAGTACAGATCGTCATCATCACGGCAGTCATCCTGCTCTTTGCCATACTGCCAGTTCCCGAAAGCTACTACGCCCTGGTGCGGGTTATCGCATTCGGAACCTTTGCATGGGGCGCCTACACCAATTTCACGAAGCCGCCGCTGTACATTCCCCTCATGTACGCGCTCTTTGCCGTCTGCTTCAACCCGCTTTTCGAAATTGACCTGCCAGAGGAGATCCGCATACCGGCTCACCTTGCAGGAGGAGTGATGCTTCTCCTTACAAGACGCCATATTGCCGGATAGCATTCCGGTGCGTCACTTTTCCCCATGCTATTGACCCGATAAATTTTACATTTCCTTACGTATCGCAAACAAGGGAAATCAACCGTCCCCCGTCACCGAAGACATAGACAACAAGGAATGAAATCCACACTGAGCTGCAGCGGGCTGAAAAAAATCTACAACAAGCGCGAGGTTGTGAAATGCTCGACGCTGGAAGTGAAGCAGGGGGAAATCGTAGGGCTTCTGGGGCCAAACGGCGCAGGCAAAACCACCACCTTTTACATGATTGTCGGTCTTGTGCGCCCTGACGGAGGCAAGGTACTGCTCGACGGAACCGAAATCACCGGTCTGCCCATGTACAAACGCGCCCGGCTCGGCATCGGCTATCTGCCGCAGGAAGCCTCCGTATTCCGCAAGATGACTGTCGAAGAGAACATCCGGAGCGTGCTTGAATTCACCTCCCTTTCAAAAGCCGAACAGCATGAGAAAACCGAAAAAATGCTCGACGACCTCGGCATCGCCCATATCCGCAAAAGCATGGGATACGCACTCTCGGGGGGAGAACGCCGCCGCACCGAAATCGCCAGGGCACTGGCGCTCGACCCGAAATTCATTCTGCTCGACGAACCGTTTGCCGGAGTTGACCCTATTGCCGTCGAAGATATCCAGCAGATTGTGCGGGATCTCGTAAAACGCAACATCGGCGTGCTCATCACCGACCATAACGTCCACGAAACCCTCTCCATCACCAACCACGCCTACCTGCTCTTCGACGGGAGCATCTTCATGCAGGGCACCTCGCAGGAAATCGCCGACAGCCCCGAAGCCCGCAAGCACTATCTCGGCGAAAAGTTCAGCCTCGAACGCTACTGAGCGGGCCGGATCCGGACAACCCCCAATCGTATCCTCTCAGGAATTAAAAGACCATTACTCTTGTTTTTAAAGTTACAGACCGTTGCCTCCGTGGAGGCTGCGGTCGGGTCTTCTGTTCCTAACCCGATGGACTATTCGACACCATGAAACTTCTTCTTGTCTACCCTGAATTTCCGGACACCTTCTGGAGCTTCAAACATGCGCTCAAATTCGTAAGAAAAAAAGCTTCGCTCCCTCCGCTCGGCCTTGTAACCGTAGCCTCCATGCTCCCAGAAAGCTGGGAACAGAGGCTGGTAGACCTGAACGTTCGCCCGCTGAAACAGAACGATCTCGACTGGGCCGATATGGTCTTTATCAGCGCCATGGGCGTTCAGCAGGAATCCGCCCGGGATGTGATCGCCAGATGCCGGGCTGCCGGCATAACCGTGGTCGCCGGCGGTCCGCTCTTCACCACCGGACACGACCAGTTCGGCGAAGTCGATCACTTTGTGCTGAATGAAGCCGAGCTTACCCTTCCGCTTTTTCTCGAGGATCTGAAAAACGGCTGCGCGAAAAAGCTCTACACAACCGGAGAGTTCCCCGATATCACCCGAACACCGGCGCCGAAGTGGGAACTGCTCGATATGCGGAAATACGCCTCGATGGCCATCCAGTTTTCGCGCGGCTGCCCCTACCGGTGCGACTTCTGCAATGTCACGACCCTGTTCGGCCATAAAATACGCACCAAAACAAGCGCGCAGATCATAACCGAACTTGAAAGACTCAGAAGCATGAACTGGCTGGACAGCGTCTTTTTTGTGGACGACAACTTCATCGCCCATAAATCGTATCTGAAAAAAGAGCTGCTTCCGGAACTGATCGCATGGAGAGAGTCGAACGGCGTTTCGACGAAATTCTATACCGAATGCTCCATCAATCTGGCCGACGATGACGATCTGATGGCTCTTATGGTCCGCGCAGGATTCAACCAGGTCTTCATCGGCATCGAAACCCCCGACGACAGGGCCCTGCAGGCCTGCGGCAAACAGCATAATATGTCGAGAGACATGCTGGAAAACATCCGGAGGATCCAGAACGCAGGCATAGAGGTGCAGGGCGGATTCATTGTCGGTTTCGACAGCGATACTCCGTCGATTTTCCAGAAACAGATCGAGTTCATCCAGAAAAGCGGGATCGTAACCGCCATGGTCGGCATCCTGCAGGCGCTGCCCGGCACGAAGCTCTACGAACGCATGCAAAGCGAAGGGCGGCTGCTCGAAAACTCCAGCGGCGACAACGCCGACAGCAACACCAACATCATCCCGAGAATGGACGCCGACCTGCTGAAAAAAGGGTACCGGGAGATGATGAACCACCTCTACGCCCCGAAACACTACTACAGGCGAATACGGACGCTCCTGCAGGAATACAGGGCGCCGGTCGGTCAGATCAAGGGCAGGTTCAGGATGAGCCAGCTGATGGCATTTGCCCGCTCGACGGTCATGCTCGGCATAATCGGAAAAGAGCGGTTCCAGTACTGGAAAATACTGATATGGACGTTCTTCAACCGCCAGCAGTCGCTCTCGCTTGCCGTAACGCTCGCCATATACGGCCACCATTTCCGCAAGGTCTGCCGCCTTCATCTCAAAGACGCCCGGCGGGCGGCATGATAACGGACCCGGATTATTTTCCGTTTGTTTTATGAAAAAATAAACGGTATAATGATTCGTTAGGCCAACAGTTGGCCTGAAAGCTTTCAAGTGATTTGTGCTTTTGGTTATTTGACAGCCTTTCTCTTTTTGATCAAAGCACGAATTACTATGCTACAAGTATGAACATTTACATTGGCAATCTTGATTACGGCGTTACCGAAGCCGATCTTCGTGACACTTTCGGCGAATTCGGAGAAGTATCAAGCTCCAGCGTCATCACCGACAAGTTCACCGGCCGTTCCAAGGGATTCGGTTTTGTTGAAATGCCGAACAATGCAGAAGCATTGCAGGCGATTTCTTCCCTGAACGACAGCGATTTAAACGGCAGAACCATCAAGGTCAACGAGGCAAAACCTCGTGAAGAGCGCCCGATGTCCCGCCCAAGGTACTGAACCTTACCGTTTACAGGATACGCGAAAGCTGCCGTTGCAAAACGGCAGCTTTTTTTTTGCCCTGTTTTTCTCAATTCCACTTCGCCCTCAACCCTTCTGTTTGTCCTGCAGGCTTTGTTGCGTATCTTGAAACCCTGAAAGCAGCGTAAGGGTGCGACCGGAGACTGACCAGGGAGTTCCAAAAAAGATTTTCATGATCGCCGAACAATTTCTTTTCCACGCCGAAGGCGGGTTCATCAGGCTTCCGGTATGGGGCCATATCCCTCTCAGCGACCCGCTGAAGCGGATTCTTGCCCACCCTTCGTTCATGCGGCTTAAGGGTATCCGGCAGCTTTCCTTCTCACAGCAGGTCTATCCGGGCGCAACGCATACCCGGTTCGAACACTCGATCGGCGTATACCACCTGATGAAGCTGATTCTGCAGCGGATGGTAAGCAACCCGCTTGCCCTCAGCCTGCAGAAAAACAGCTTCCGTTTCGACGACGGAAGCTGCCGGCTGCTGCTTGCAGCGTGCCTCCTGCACGATATCGGCCACTACCCCCATGCCCATGTAATCGAGGAACAGATCCCCTCCGGCAGTTCGGGACCGGCGTTCTCTCATCATGAAGATCTCTGCGGACGCTTCATCCATCAGGAACAGCCGGGATTTCCCTCCATCGCCGAAATTCTGCACGAAGAGTGGCAGGTCGAGCCGGACGGGGTGATCGCCCTGATCAGAGGCAATTCGAAAAGCGGTTTCGGAAAGCTGATCAGCGGCACGCTCGATCCCGACAAAATGGATTACCTCATGCGCGATGCGCACCACTGCAACATTCCGTACGGAAGCATCGACATCGAACGGCTGATCGAATCGTTCGTGCCCGATCCCGAACGGGAGCGGTTTGCCATAACCGAAAAAGGCATTGCACCGCTTGAAAGCCTGCTGTTCGCCAAATACATGATGATGCGCAACGTCTACTGGCACCATACAGGCAGATCGCTTTCGGCCATGCTCCGCCGTTTGCTGCAGGCGGTGATCGACGAAAAGCTGATAGGGGAACGCGAGCTGCAGGATCTCTTTTACGACAACGCGGACGACCGGGTACTGTTCGAACTCAAAGCCATGCTTCCCGGGCTTGCCGCAGCGCAAAACCTGCTGCTCGAAGACATCCTGCATCGGAGGGTCTACAAACGCGCCCTGACCATCCAGCCATACACGGAAACCGGAGCGGACAGCCGCCTGTTCGCCTACGCAGCGGACAGCTCGCTCTGCCGGAAAAAAGAGATGGAGATCTGCCGTTTTCTCTCCGGCAGGTACCATCTGAACCTCAGCGGCCTGGAAGTACTGATCGATCCGCCTTCCGGCAAGGACATTTTCGACTACAACGACCTCCGGGAACTTCGGGTTTATCCTACCCGGTCGGAGCATCTTCACTACGGGCTGCAGCTCTCCTCGGAGTACTGCCGTTTCGACGATTTCGGAGAATCGGTCTTCCGTTCGGATTTTATTCTCTCGTTCGAGCGTTACACTAAAAAATTCAGGCTGCTCTGCCGTGAAAATCTCGCCGAAAAAATTTCGGACTCGATGCATCAGGTGATGGAGATTCTCCGGTCATGAAATCCTGAAATTTATGTATCTATAAGTAAGACAGACGATCACTACTCTAATCAAGGGAACCTCCATACGGTGGGAGAACGGTCAATAACGTTGCAGAGGCGCCCTCTAATCCGGACATAATCATGGAACAGCAGCAGGACAAATTCTACAAGGGGCTTTTCTTCGGAGCTGCGCTCGGAGCGGCGGCAGGCACCATCATGGGACTGCTCTTCGCCCCGCACAAGGGTACCGAAACCCAGCAGATCATTTCCGGAAAGGTCAAGCACGCAATCGACAAGGCCTCCGATTATTATGAGAGCACCGAACACGACAGCACCTACAGCAACGAGGCAAAAAAGCGCTCTCAGGAAATCATCGATACCGCCCGCGATGAAGCGAAAAAAATCCTCAACGAGGCGAACAACATTATCCGGGAAATCAAGGGACATGTAAAACCGGAAAATGCCTGAACCCATGCTGACCTGCAGAACCACCAAAAACCCGCAATCACGCCGCGGCCTTCACACCGTCGTGCTCCTGCACGCCTTCCCTCTTTCTGCTGCGATGTGGGACGCCCAGCTCATGGCGCTTGAAGAGGCCGGTATTGCCGCCATAGCACCGAACGCATACGGTATCGAAGGATCGCCGGAAAAAACGGACTGGACATTCGAGGAATATGCCCGCGACATTTCGGCCATGCTGGATGAAGCCGGCTGCGGAAAAGTAACGGTTGCAGGACTCTCGATGGGCGGATATCAGGCATTCGCCTTTTACCGGCTCTACCCCGAACGCACCGCATCGCTGGTGCTGTGCGATACCCGTGCGGAAGCCGATGCCCCCGAAGCGGCGCGACAGCGGCAGGAGTTCATCGAAGCCGTGGAAACCAAAGGACCCGGCGAAGCGGTAAAGAGAATGATGCCGAACTATTTCTCTCCGGCAACATACACGGCCGACCCCTCGCTCGTCGAACGGGCGGCAGCCATGATAACCTGCCAGTCCCCCGCCGCCATCACCTCGGCCATGAAAGCCATCATGAAGCGTGCGGATTCGACAGCCCTGCTCTCCGGCATCACCTGCCCGGTTCTGGTGCTGAACGGCAGCGAAGACCGGCTCACCACTCCCGAAACCGCCCGCTCCATTGCAGAAGGAATTGCCGGATCCCGGCTCGAAATGATCGCGGATGCCGGCCATCTGGCGAACATGGAAAAGCCGGAAGCGTTCAACCACGCCCTGCTCGAACACATCGGCAGGCTCGGAACACACTGAGCCCGCCGATATGCCTCAAGCCCTTCAGACGGTGAGGCTGTCGATAATTGCAAAAAAATTGGGAAAGGAAACCCCGACAACATCGGACTGGGAAAGCTCAATGGCTTCGCCGGTAGCGCGCGCGGCCACAGCGAAGCTCATGGCTATCCGGTGATCGTCGAAACACTCCGCGGTTACCCTTCCGGAAGGCCTTCTCCGGCGGCCTATCACCCTGAAGCCGTCGGGATACTGCTCGCAGTCGAAACCGAGACGCTCGAGATTCACCACAATGGCATTGATGCGGTCGCTCTCCTTGGTTCGAAGCTCCTCGGCATGATGCAGTTCGAACTCCCCGGAAGCGAAAGCCGACAGTACCGACAGCATCGGCAGCTCATCGATGACCCCGGCGACAACCGTCCTGTCGCTGATGACAAGCGGATTCAGGCCGGGAGTGCTGCGAACCAGAATATCGCCGATGCATTCACCGCCAATGATGCGGCTGTTCTCGATGGTGATATGCGCACCGGCCCCTTTCAGCACCGGAATGAACCCCACGCGCGTCGGATTGAGACATACATCCCTGATGATGATTTCCGAACCCGAGCCGAGAAGGGCGAGCGCAACGAGAAAACATGCCGCCGAAGGATCGGAGGGAACATGGAACGGCCGGGCCGGGATGGTTTTTCTGCCGGGAATGACGATCGTGCGCTGACCATCCGGACTGTCTATGGTTTCAAGACCGAGCATAAGCTCGGTATGGTCGCGGGAGCGGACCGGTTCCAGAATTCTCGACTCACCGTCGGCATGCAGGGCGGCAAACGCGACAAGCGATTTCACCTGGGCCGAGGGAACCGGAAGCACATAGTCGATCGGAGAGATATCCTTCACGCCCCTGATCCGTACGGGAGCCGTTCCCGCCTGGGAGAGTTCTATGTCGGCGCCCATCCGGCGCAGGGGATCGGCAATCCGCTTCATGGGACGCTTCATGAGGGAACTGTCGCCCACAAGCTCGCTCTCGAAAGGCTGTGCGGCAAGAATGCCGGCAAACATCCGCATGGTGCTGCCGGAGTTGTTGCACATGAGCGGCTTGTCCGGAGCGGTAAAACTCCAGAGCCCGCGCGAAGTGACGATTACCTTTCTGACAGGGAATCCGTAAGCGCCCTCGACCTCCTCCTGGATAATCCCGATACCGGCATCCCGCAGCACGCCGAGCGTCGACTGGTTGTCGAACCCTGCTGAAAAGTTGGTTATTTCCGTGACCCCCTCCGAAAGGGAGCCGATCAGCGCGGCACGGTGGGAGATCGACTTGTCGGGAGGCAGCGCCGTTACTTCACCTTTAAAAACACCCATATAGTTCTATATTTTTTTCTTTTCCGGAAGGTGCCATAAAAAAAAAGCAACTCCCTTCCGAAAGGAGTTGCTTTTTAACATCATGATTCAAACCTGACGGTCAGGAATTGCATTCTTCATTCGCTCTCTGCGCTCTGCGCTTGCATCTCGAACGTTTCAGACGGCTATCCACTGACGGTTTGACAAAGTATGCTCTTTTACGGAACTCCTTCAACACGCCGGCCCGCTCGTATTTCTTCTTGAAGCGCTTCAGCATCTTGTCGATGGACTCGTTATCATTAATCTGCACACTAACCAAAAGTATTCACCCCCTTTGTAATAATAAAGATCAACGTCTTAATTTCAGTTTGATAAGATCGGTCAGGCTTTCGGAACTCTTTTCCTTGCCGGAATTGACCTGAACGTTTTCAAGCAGCTGTTTTCTGCCGCTTTTGCAAAACTCTACAATAATAACATAAGCTCCGCTTCCGGTGGCCTGTTTTTCACGAACCACCCCGACTTCATCGAGAGCCTGATGGTAAAGCGCGTCGCCCTTGGCATAGATGCCGTGCGGAGAATACACCTGGCAATCGCACGGATTCAGCTCTTCAGGGCTCAACTCCCTGTCGATCTGGATCTGCCACTCCTTGAGCAGGTGTACCTGATTGCATACCGAACAACGGATCCAGTACTGGTTTTCTGCCGACGGCAGCATATCGTCATGCTGGCCTTTGGCCTCTTTCGATTTTTTCGGAGGCTTGGCGGCAAGCAGATCATCAACCTTGGGTTTGTCACTGGGAATCCATTCGCCGACAAAGACTTTTTTGGTAATCTGTCCACACCCTTCACAGAAGCCGGACTTTATTTTACCCTCCAAAATGAACTGTCTTTTTCTCGACTCTACCTTCATATGACTTTGCTGATTGATAATGTGCACCCGATAACCTTGCATCCGACCCTGCGGCAGTGAAAAGCACATCCGTCTTGCGAAGCGGACCTGTCGCTTACCCGAGGACCGGCGGATACAGCAAAGAGAATCCGGAAACTTCAGGACTGCTTAAATAAGGAAAACTCCAAAAAAAAACAACCGGATAATTTTCCTGATGCAGCAAAACGCCCTGAAAACGTCCCGGTGTCTGTATTTTCCCGGCACGAAGCAACCTCACATCAGCCCTCTTCCCGGCTCCGCAAAGGGAATGATATGGCGCGGACGGCACAAAACCTATTTCTTTCTTCACCGAACCCCGTTATCCGGCTCCCCGCAGAACCGGACAGCCTCTATTTATGCGTCAGGGCATCGATAAGATCGGATTTCGTAAGCAGCTGCAGCCTGCCGTCCGAAAGGCTGATCAGTACGCCTGAAGCGCTCTGCTGCAGCTTGCCCGAAAGCTCCGAAATGGTTGCATCGGGCCGGCAGACCGGAAAAGGCTGTTCCATGAAACCAACCACTTTGGAGTTCATGGCCTCATCGTTTTCGATAAGAATCGAAAGAATCTTGTTTTCGCTGATACTGCCGATCGGCGTGCCATAGGAAACAATGGGCAGCTGCGAAACGTCGTTCTGCTTCATCATTTCGAAAACCTCGGCGAGCGTGGTTTCAGGGCTTGCAAAAATGAGGTCCATGCGCGCCTTGAGCTGCAGGATATCCTCGGCGGTAATCTGTTCGAGAGCGGTTTTGGCCTTACGGTAGAAGCCCTTCTGCTTCATCCAGACATCATTGAACATCTTGCTGAGATAGTAGCCTCCGAAATCGTTCAGCACGGCCACCACACAATCGTCTTCACCATATGCCGCTGCCGCGCCGAGCGCCGCTGCCATAACCGCGCCGGAGGCTCCCCCGGCAAAAACCGCTTCCGCACGCAGGAGCTCGCGCCCGCAGTTGAAGGCATCATTGTCGCTGACCTGCACGATATCGTCGATAACCGAAGGGTCCCAGAACCCTGAAGCCTGCATTGCGCCTATCTCCTCAAGTTCCCAGGCCGCCGGCCTGCAGGCTGTCCCGCTCCTGAAAAGACTCTGGTAAACCGAACCAACAGGTTCGACCCCGATAATCTTCACCGAAGCTTTTTCAGCTTTGAGAAAATGACCGATGCCGGAAATCATCGCCCCGGAAATCATGGGCACGAACACATGCGTTACCCGGCCCTCCGTCTGGCGCGCTATCTCCCGTCCGGTAAAGCCGGCATGCACATCCCTGCTTACCGGATTCTCGTACATATCGGCAAAAAAAGCGTTGGGAATGTTCCTGACCAGACTTTCGGCCACCTTCATGCAGCTTCGCGGTTCACCGGGCAGGGCATCAGAAGGCGTGATCACCATTTCAGCCCCGAGCGCCCGAAGCACATCCTGCTTTTCACGGGATATCTTGTCGGGAGCCGCCAGAAGCAGTTTATACCCCCTGCTCACTCCGGCCATCGCAAGCGCTATGCCGCTGTTGCCGTAAGTCCAGTCCACGAGGGTCATGCCGGGATGGATCAGCCTCCGGTCCTCGGCATCGCGAATGATCGCCGAAGCCGCCCGGTAGTAGTGCGAGCAGGCCGGATTCATATACTCGAGCTTTGCGGTGACTTGCGGTTTGATATGGCGCGCCATCTGCCTGACAGGCACAAGAGGAGTTTCGGCTGCAATCCCGAAAATATCGTGGTTCGACATGATGATGATGATGATAGGTTGCATGCCGCGCATCGCGCAGCGTCGTTTTCCGTATAAGATATACATAAATTGACGAATCCCCGATATGCCGAAAAGAGCGGCAATCGACACCTCGAACGGCACTGCCGGCCACTGTCGCGAAGTTCGCGGCGCCGCCGCCGGAGGCTCAACCCGCCCGCCAAACTTCAGGTTTGATAATCCGGGGCAAAAAATGTTTAATTACTGGACGTTTTTATAACCGGAAAACACCCTGCTGCCGCTACTGGGGCGGCGTTTTTCAGGAACTCTAAAAAAACCGTACAGATCATGACCGACTCTGCTCCCCAGCCCATGGCGGAAGCCCGCATCGCACTGTCGCACCTCGACGGGAATATCCGCGCTATCAGGCATTGGACGGGCGGGCATGTCCGCATCATGGGTGTCGTAAAGGCAAACGCCTACGGCCACGGCGTCCACCGTGTAGCCGGAACGCTCGAACATGCAGGGGTCAGCGATTTCGGCGTTGCCAACATTCAGGAAGCCGTTGCGCTGAGAACCGGCGAGGCGCTGAAAAAGCCTGCGGCCATTCTTGCCTTTTCATCTCCCCTTCCCGGACAGATAGACGCCTATCTGCAGCACGATATCGAAATGACCGTCTGCAGTTTCGACATGCTCCGTGCCGCCGAAGAAAAAGCCTCCGCATGCGGCAGAAAGCTCACCCTGCAGGTCAAGGTCGATACCGGCATGGGACGCCTCGGCCTCCAGCCTGCGGAAACCATGGAACTGCTCCGGGCAATCGACCGTTCCGGGCACCTCACCCTCAAAGGCATCTACACCCATTTCGCCGAAGGATCGAAACCCGACGGCTATACCGCATTCCAGCTCGACCGGTTCCGGGATCTCGTCATGCAATACCAGTCGGAAAGCGGCCGAACCGTATGCAAGCACGCCGCAAGCAGCGGCGCTATCCTCTGCCGTAAAGATGCATGGCTCGACATGGTGCGTCCAGGCATTCTGCTCTACGGCTATCTCCCCGACCCCGGCATGCCCTCTCCCATAGCCGTAAAGCCGGTCATGCAGTTCGAAGCGAAAGTGGTGTTCATCAAAACCGTCGGGCAAGGCGCCACGGTCAGTTACAACCGCACCTGGACGGCGCCCGGACCCCGCAGCATCGCCACCATCGCCGCCGGATATGCCGACGGCTACCCGAGAGCGCTCTCCAACCGAGCGACGGTGGTCATCAACGGCAAGTCCTTCCCTCAGGTCGGCACCGTGACCATGGACCAGATCATGATAGATCTCGGAACCGACCATGATGTAAAAACCGGGGATAACGCTATATTATTCGGATGGGAAGGCCCTTCGGCCGACGACATTGCAGGCAGTACCGGAAGTATCAGTTACGAGGTGCTCTGCTCGGTATCGGGCAGGGTAAAGCGTCTCTTTATCTGAAAGAACAAGCCCGTTCCTGCGCATGAACCCTCTCGAAAGGCTTGCGGTCAGGCTGAGCCTGACCAGAGCCGAAATATCGGTTATATCCCTTCTGGTGGTATTCCTCGTACTGGGCGGCGCAGTCAGGAATTTCCGTTCGGTACGCGATGCCGATGCCCAGTTGCAGCGGCAGGAAGATGAACGGTTTTCCGAAAGAGAAACCGACAGTCTGATAGGAGTCGCATCGGCGCTTGCCGCCGGCACCGCCGCCCCGGAAACAGGCGGTAAAACCGAAGCCCTTAACCTTTCGGACGAGCAGCTCTACCCCGAGGATTTCGAAGAGGAAAAACCGCGCAAAAAAAAAACGGCAAGACGTTCGGGAAAAAAGGTATTTAACGGGACCCTTGCCTTCAACAGGGCAACAGAAAAACAGCTGCAGCAGATTCCGGGCGTAGGACCGGTCATGGCCCGGCGGCTTGTAGCCTTCAGGGCATCGAAAGGAGGCCGGGTTGACCGTCACGAACAGCTGCTGGACGTGAAAGGCATCGGCAGGAAAAAACTGGAAATCCTAAAAAAGCACCTTACGCTCGAGTAAATGAGTAAAAGTCAGTTGGCCTGTGCGATCAGCAGCACCGAAAGCGCATTTGTACGGATTAAAACCTCCGGTTCCGGCAGATACGTTATCACTGCCTGCAGAACCGTCCCTGTCGGCGCCTGCGATCTCCAGGGGAGGAAAACGGACCGCGGCATCAAAAAACTGCTGTCGCTCACCGACGCATGGAAGGACGAAGCTCTGGCGCTCTGCTTCTGTCCCGACACCTATTTTCCCCTCAACGCATACTTTCCCGCCAATGCGGCAAGGAATGCCTGCTCGGAACAGTGCCGTATCGAAGCATCGCACTTTCTTATCCGTCCCGAGGAATTTCTGCACGACCATACCGCATACTCCGGTTGCCGGAACGGGGACAAGCTCGAAAAACATCTGGTGCTGTTCTACCGCGCCGAACCCTTTGCAACCCTCTCTGCAAAATTTGCGGAGCGCCACCCGATAGACTTCTGCGGCTCGCCCCTGCTCCCATCCGTCCACCGCTCTCGAAGCACCGATGGGCCAACCGCCATGCTGGACCTTGAAAAAAGCCATGTCGTGCTTACCGTTACGGAAAACGGGCAGCTCGAATACTTCAACTTCCGCCGGGTAGGGAACCGGAAAGAGGCAGAATATTTTGCCATACATGAGCTGCAGAACAACCCGCAATGCCGCCGGAGCGCCGTCCAGGCTGCCGGCACACTGGCCGACAGGGCCATGACCTCGCTGCTCGAAAAGGAAACGCTCTGCAATCTTGTTCCCCCCGCCATTCCGGAAAAAGTGGAGTTCGCCGGAAAAGAAAGCGCATCCTGCCACTCATGGGCAACATCGAGAGCCATCAGTACCGCCCTGATGGCTCTCGAAAACTGAATGGGGCAACGCCCCGATTCTGCCGGCATACCGTCCCTTCGGATCCCAGGGTTTTACCCTGCGCTACCGACATATCGTCCCTACGGGACTGGGGAAACCGGCATGCCATCTTCTCTTCTAACCCCGTAGGGGTGCCATATCGGTAGACACAAGCAACCCGCCATCCCCTCCCTCTTAAAGCTCCGGAGGAGCGACATAACGGTAACGACGGGTGTCAACCCGGCGGCAAACGGCAAAACCCATATTTCGGGGGGGTACCCCATTTCTACCGATATATCGTCCCTGCGGATCCCAGGGTTTTACCCTGCGCTACCGACATATCGTCCCTACGGGACTGGGGAAACCGGCATGCCATCTTCTCTTCAAGCTCCGGAGG